>JBHIDJ010000028.1:0-28691 GCA_046760105.1 Acidiferrobacterales bacterium
CGCTCGTGGATGGCGATTCGCGACATGGACATCGCCGCCGAGATCATCGGCATCCGGCCTTTTCAGACCAAATTGTTAGCGTTCGCGATCTCATCGTTCTACTGCGGAGTGGCGGGCGCCATGAGTGTGTTTTTGTGGCTCGGCAGCGCGGAGACGGAGGCCTTCGACCTTCTGAATGTGTCGTTCCCAGTCCTTTTTATGATCATCATCGGTGGCCTGGGGAGCATTCTCGGGTCGTTCCTGGGTGCCGCGTTTATTACCCTGGTACCCGTGTTTCTGACTAATGCGCCGCAGATGTTCGGGTTCACCATGGCTACCGATCTGCAGAAGCATCTCGAGGTGATGATCTTCGGCGGCCTGATCATCTATTTCTTGATCGTCGAGCCGCATGGCATCGCACGCCTATGGCAGATTGCCAAAGAGAAACTCAGGCGCTGGCCGTTTCCCTACTAAAATCCGAGGTTTGTGGCGGGCCGGAAGGTTTGCCCGCTGCGCGGTCCATGCTAGAGTCATTGATCCGCGGCAAGAATATCAACCATCACTTTGCCTTTTGGCAGGAGGGGACCAATGAGACGTGAGAAACTCGCTGTTCTAGGTCTGGGTGTATTAACTGCGATCTCGGGCCTGTTCGCCACGCAGGTAGTGGCGCAAAACGAGCAGTTCATCCCCATGCTCGTGTACCGCACGGGTCCGTATGCGCCGAGCGGTATTCCCACGGCCAACGGTTTTCGCGACTACTACACACTTATCAATAAGCGCGACGGCGGCATCAACGGTGTGAAGATCGTGTTCGAGGAGTGCGAGACCCAGTACAACACCAAGCTCGGCGTCGAGTGTTACGAGAAGCTCAAGAACAAGGGCCCAACCGGGGCATCGCTGGTCAACCCGTATTCCACAGGCATCACCTATCAGCTCATCCCCAAGGCCCCAGTGGACAAGGTCCCAATACTCTCCATGGGCTATGGCCGGACCGCAGCCGCCGATGGCACTGTGTTCCCATGGACGTTCAACTTTCCGACCACCTACTGGAGTCAGGCCTCTGGCTTCATCAATTACGTCGCCCAGCAGGAAGGCGGCTTGGACAAGCTCAAGGGCAAGAAGATTGCCCATGTCTACCACAACAGCGCGTACGGCAAGGAGGCGAATCCTACTCTGGAGCTATTGGCTGACAAATACGGCTACAAGCTAACCTTGCTGGCCGTCGACCACCCGGGCCAGGAGCAGAAGGCCACCTGGTTGCAGATTCGCCGGCTTCGACCGGATTGGGTCTTCATGTCCGGTTGGGGGGTGATGAACCAGGTCGCCGTGAAGGAGGCCGCCGCGATCAACTACCCTATGGACCACTTCGTGGGTAACTGGTGGTCCGGAAGCGATGCGGACGTGATTCCCGCCGGTATCGCCGCCGTGGGCTACAAGTCGGCGGCCTTTCACCACGCCGGCGCGGGCTTCCCGGTGCACAAAGACATCATCAAGTACGTCTACTTTGGTGAGGCGGCTGAAGCCAAGAAGAACAACCTCGGCGAGGTGCTCTACAATCGTGCTTTGGTTAACGCCATGTTCGGCGTCGAGGCGATCCGCACTGCCATGCAAAAGTTTGGCAATAAGCCGTTGACCGGCGAGCAGGTCCGCTGGGGGCTCGAGCACTTGCACGTCACCGAGGCACGTCTGAAGGCGCTTGGCATGGGCGGTTTCACCCGGGGCTTCGAGGTGACCTGCGCGGACCATGAGACTGGCGGTCCCATCATTATCCAGCAGTGGGACGGCAAGCAGTGGAACATGGTCAGCACCTGGATCCCGACCATGCGCGACGTTGTACGGCCCATGATTGAGAAGGCCGCGGCGGACTACGCCAAGGAAAACAACATCACGCCGCGCAAGTGCCTGTAGCTGGCAGTATTCGCAGCGTTCTACGAGGCGTGGGATAAGGCTCAGGTGACGGGCAACGGTACGTCACTACTCGCTGTCAACAACATCGAGGTGATCTACGACCACGTCATCTTGGTGTTGAAGGGTGTTTCACTGGAGGTCCCCGAGGGGGGTATTGTCGCCCTCCTCGGGGCCAACGGCGCCGGCAAGACCACCACACTCAAAGCCATCTCCAACTTGCTCAAGGCGGAACGCGGCGAGGTGACGAAGGGCTCCATCGAGTACCAGGGTGAGCGGGTAGACAGGCTCACGCCGTCCGATCTCGTCAAGCGCGGGGTGATCCAGGTCATGGAGGGCCGACACTGCTTCGAGCATTTGACGGTGGAAGAGAACCTGCTCACCGGCGCCTACTCGCGCACCGACGGTCGGGATGGCGTCGCCCAAGATCTGGAGATGGTCTATGGCTATTTTCCGCGTCTGAAGGAGCGGCGAACCGGGCAGGCCGGATACATCTCCGGCGGCGAACAGCAAATGACCGTGCTGGGCCGCGCATTGATGTCGCGGCCTAAGATGATTCTGTTGGATGAACCCTCCATGGGCCTCGCACCGCAGCTGGTGGAGGAGATCTTCGATATCGTCAAGCGGCTCAATGAAAAGGAGAAGGTGAGCTTCTTGCTCGCAGAACAAAACACCAACATGGCGCTGCGTTACTCCCGGCACGGTTATGTCCTTGAAAACGGTCGTGTGGTGTTGGACGGTGACTCCAAGACACTCGCGGAGAATGAGGACGTAAAAGAATTTTATTTGGGCGTGAGCGGCGAAAAGCGTAAGAGCTTTCGTGAGTTCAAGCACTACCGCCGGCGTAAGCGGTGGTTGGCATAAGTAAAAAGCGAGTAGCAAGTATCAAGTAGCAAGTATCAAGTAGCAAACAGCAAGGAAACCGAAGAATCCCGAGAATCAGGTATGGGCGGGGAGCAAGAATATTTTGATGCACTCGAAACGCGGGATCCGGAAGCGCGGCGGAAGCAGCAGTTCGCGGCGTTGCCGAACCAGATCGCGCATGCCCAGAAACACTCAAACGCTTTTACCCGCATCCTGACAGGTGTGAACAGCGTCGATATCATCGACGCGTCCGCTCTGGCCCAGCTACCGGTGACGCGCAAATCCGAGCTGGTGGAAATGCAGCGCCAGGACCCACCGTTTGGGGGCGTGGCAACGGCGCCGCGGGGCGATGTGGCACGGATTTTTGCTTCGCCCGGCCCGATCTACGAACCGGAGGCCCAGCGCCCGGATTACTGGCGGTTGGCGCGGGCGCTATTTGCTGCTGGTTTCCGCAAAGGAGACCTGGTGCACAATACGTTTGCCTATCATTTCACACCGGGCGGGTCGATGTTAGAAACGGCCGCGCATGCCTTGGGCTGTGCGGTGTTTCCTGCAGGTAGCGGCCAGACCGAACTCCAGGTGCAAGCCATAGCTGATCTGCGTCCGGATGGCTATTCCGGCACTCCATCCTTCCTGAAGATCATCTTGGATAAAGGCGAAGAGATGGGCGCAGACACCTCCAGCCTCCGCAAGGCCGTCGTTTCAGGTGAGGCCTTGCCGCCGAGCCTGCGCAAAGACATCAGCGCCCGGGGTGTGGAAGTGTTGCAATGCTACGTTACCGCGGACCTCGGTCTCATTGCTTACGAGTCGCCGGCAAAGAAAGGACTTATCATCGATGAAGGCGTTATCGTAGAAATCGTACGTCCAGGCACGGGAGACCCGGTCGACGAAGGCGAGATTGGTGAGGTCGTAGTGACGACCTTCAATCCCGACTACCCGTTGATTCGTTTTGCTACCGGCGACTTATCCGCCATCATGCCAGGGATGAGTCCATGCGGGCGCACCAATGTGCGTATCAAGGGTTGGCTTGGCCGCGCCGATCAGACGACCAAGGTACGAGGTATGTTTGTCACCCCGTCGCAGGTGGCCCAAGTGGTGAAGCGCCACGCGGAGATCAAGAAAGGACGACTGGTGGTTGACCGAGATGGTGCAAACGACATTATGATCCTGCACTGCGAGGTAGAAGACGGTGGCAACGAGGACTTGGCCAGGGCGGTTGCTGACACCATCCGCGAGGTCTGTAGGCTCCGCGGCGAGGTCAACTTTGTCGCACCGGACAGCTTAGCCCGTGACGGAAAGGTCATCGACGATATCCGCAAGTACGAATAAGGCCCAAACCCCCGCCCTCCCTCAAGATCCAGAAACGCTTTGCGCTGTCGGTTTGGCATCACCATTCACGCATGATACCGCGCTCGGTTGCCGATGGCTGGTTTTTACATTACGCTGAATTTTTTTTCGCAATATGTGGCGGTGGCCGCTGGGCTCCGGATGTAGGCTCGCATCGTCATCGCGATCTGGAACCAGTCAATGAGTGATATCCCAACACTACGGCGGATCCTGCAGGAGAATCGTGTCATTGCATCTGTTGGCCTCTCGGCCAACTGGTACCGGCCGAGTTTCTTTGCTGCCAAGTATCTGCAGGAGCACGGGTACCGCATTATTCCAGTCAATCCCCGCTACAAGGAAATCCTCGACGAGAAATGTTATCCCACTTTGCCCGATATTCCAGAGTCGGTCGATGTAGTCCAGATATTCCAACGGCCGGCGCAGGTGCCACCGTTTGTTGAGGACGCCATTAAGATAGGAGCAAAAGTGGTGTGGATGCAGCTCGGCATCGTCAACGAAGAAGCGGCAGAACGGGCGCGCGAGGCGGGGCTTGAGGTCGTGATGAATCGCTGTATGAAGATCGAACATGCACGTCTCTTCGGCGGCCTTAATTTCGTTGGTGTCAATACCAAGGTGATCTCTGCCAAGCGGACGAAAGTGATTACTAACTAAACCTGCGCCAGACAGGGTTAAATAGAGAGGTAAAGTACGATGGCCGATAGACAGTTCGGGTTCGAAACATTGTGTCTGCACGCGGGACAGTTGCCGGATCCCGCAACCGCGGCCCGCGCCGTGCCAATCTATCAATCCGTTGCCTATGTGTTCGACAGCGCGGACCATGCGGCGAGTCTGTTTAATCTGCAGACGTTCGGGAATATCTACAGTCGTTTGATGAACCCGACCAATGCCGTGTTCGAAGAGCGTATGGCGGCGCTTGAGGGCGGGCGTGCGGCGGTAGCGGTTTCCTCCGGGATGGCGGCGCAGATGACGGCGATCTTGACCATACTGGAAGCGGGCGACGAGCTGGTCTCTGCAAGCACACTGTACGGCGGCACTGTAACTCAGTTCGACGTTACCTTCAGGAAGCTCGGAATCAAGCCGACCTTCGTCGATCCGGACGATCCGGAGAATTTCAGGCGCGCAATCACACCAAAGACCAAGTTGCTGTTTGCGGAAACGATCGGCAATCCGCTGAACAACATCCTCGATATCGAGGCGGTAGCCGCAATCGCACGCGAGTACGAGATCCCGTTGGTTGTAGACAATACCTTGGCGAGCCCGTATTTGTGCCGGCCGATCGAACATGGTGCGGATATCATCGTGCATTCGGCGACCAAGTTTATCGGCGGTCATGGCACATCGATTGGTGGGGTGTTGATCGAGTCGGGGAAATTCCCGTGGGACAACGGAAAGTTCCCGACGATGATGGAGCCCTCCAAGGGCTATCACGGGGTCCGCTTCTATGAGACGTTTGGCGATTTTGGCTATACGATGAAAGCCCGTTGCGAAACGCTACGCACCCTCGGTCCGACGTTAAGCCCCTTTAACGCATTCCTATTCCTGCAGGGCTTGGAGACGCTACACGTGCGCATGGAAAGGCACTGTGCCAACGCGATCGCCGTGGCAAAGTTTCTGCAGGAGCATCGGGCGGTGACTTGGGTAAAGTATGCTGGTCTTCCGGATCATCCACAGCATGAGTTGGCGCAGAAGTATCTGCCCAAAGGCGCGGGCTCCGTGTTGACGTTTGGAATAAAAGGAGGTCTGGAAGCGGGTGTGAAATTTATCGAGGGCGTGCAGTTCTTGAGTCATCTCGCTAACGTCGGCGACGCTAAAACGCTCGTCATCCATCCAGCCTCGACGACGCACCGGCAACTATCGGAAGACGAGCTCGTTGCCGCCGGTGTTACGCCTGACATGATCCGCATCTCCGTCGGCCTCGAGACATTGGACGACATCTTGTGGGATATGGATCAAGCGTTGGAAAAATCGCAAAGCAAGTTACAAGTAGCAAGTAGCAAGTAGCAAGGGATAAACTGCGAGTAGTAAGTAACAAGGACCAAGTAGCAAGTTGTAAGGTAGGCAGTTGATTCCATAATATACGAGCGCAACTACTGGGCGTGTGACCTTGCTACTTGCTACTTTATACTTGCTACTCGCGGTTTGACAGCCATGAATCTCATTGATCCGAATTCGCGAGACTTCGACGCAGTCTGTGCAGCGTTCAAGTGGAAGATCCCCGAGTACTACAACATCGGACATGAGGTGTGCGACAAACACACGGACCGCGCCGACGAGATTGCGTTGTATTATGAAAACGATGCTGGTGATGAAAGGAGTTTCACCTTCGGTGAACTCAAGTCACTATCCAATCGGTTCGCCAACGCGCTCGTTGCCCTTGGCCTGAGCCAGGGCGACCGTGTGGCGATTATTCTTCCTCAGCGGCCAGAAACCGCCATTTCCCACTTGGGGGTATACAAGATCGGCGCCGTCGCGTTGCCACTGTCGATCCTGTTTGGGCCGGATGCCGTGGACTATCGATTGCGCAATAGCGCAGCGAAGGCGGTCATCACGGACCGCGCCCATGTGCCGATGGTCGAGTCGATGGAGGCAGATCTTCCTCATTTGCAATTCATTATCAACTCTGATGATAGGGGAGCCGAGCTCGCATTTTGGGAACTCCTGGAGAAGGGGTCTGATTCGCTCGAGTGTGCCAATACGCGTGCCGACGACCCCGCACTGCTAATTTACACGTCCGGCACCACGGGCCCGCCAAAGGGCGCGTTGATTGCACATCGATCGTTGCTTGGGAACCTGACTGGTTTCGAGCTTTCGCAAAACTTTTTTCCGAACGATGGAGATTGCTTTTGGACGCCGGCCGACTGGGCATGGACTGGCGGTCTGCTGGACGGACTGGTACCGACCTGGTACTACGCGAGGCCTATCGTGGCTTACGAAGGCGGCAAGTTCGATCCGGAGAAGGCATGTCACTTGATGGACAAATACCGGGTGACCAACGCTTTCATTCCACCTACGGCGCTGAAAATGATCCGCCAGGTCGCCGATACCCGGGACCGCTTCAAGCTAAATCTGCGCGGCATTATGTCAGCGGGCGAGGCGGTTGGCGCAGAGCTTTACGATTGGGGTCGGGATGCACTTGGCGTTGAGATAAACGAGATGTGGGGGCAAACCGAGTTCAACTATCTGGTCGGGAACTGCTCGGCAATTATGCCGGTAAGACCTGGTTCCATGGGCAAGCCCTACCCGGGCCACACCGTGGATGTGATCGACGAGGAGGGCCGGCCGATGCCGCCGGGCGAGACGGGCGAGCTCGCCGCAAAACGCGGCGATCCGGTTATGTTTCTCGGCTACTGGCAGAACGAGGAGGCGACTCGCGAGAAGTTTATTGGTGAATGGTTTTGTACCGGGGACGTAGGGTATCACGACGAGGATGGCTACCTCTGGTTCGTTGGACGCAAGGACGATGTGATCTCGAGTGCGGGCTATCGCATCGGGCCGGGAGAGATTGAAGATTGCCTGCTAAAGCACCCAGCGGTGGCCCAGGCCGCGGTGATTGGCAGGCCCGATGATTTACGCGGCAGCATTGTGAAAGCCTACATCGTTCTCGCTCATGGACATCAACCCTCAGACGAACTCAGCAAGGAGATCCAAGAGTCCGTGCGCACTCGGCTCGCGGCTTACGAGTATCCGCGAGAGATCGAGTTCATCGACGAGATGCCGATGACCACCACTGGCAAGGTCCGGCGGGTAGAGCTGCGCCAGCGCGACCTTACGAAGACGGGTATCGAAGGTTAACAGCCATAAGTTGCTCAGTCCCTGCGCATCAACATCGGCCCCAGACGGCGTCCTCCCAGCAGGTGCATGTGCAAATGGTACACTTCTTGTCCCCCGTTGCGTCCACAGTTGATGATAAGGCGGTACCCGTCGTCAGCGACGCCGTGTTCTTTCGCTAACCGCGCGGCCACTGTAAACATATGGCCGAGATCTGCTTCGTCCTCGGGCGTCACATCGTTTACGGTTGGAATGACTTTACTGGGAACGATCAGAATGTGGGTCGGTGCCTGCGGCCGGATATCGGCGAACGCGGTTACGCGATCGTCCTGAAATAGGATCTCCGCCGGAATCTCACGTCTCATGATTTTGCTGAATATGGTTTCTTCTGGCATGGATGCGTGTCCTCCTTTATGATTGGTTCATCGTCTACCGGGCGCTCAATCGTTGCACATTATACCTGGATGGGTTCGCACAGAGCGTGTCGTTAATAAATCCGCAAGGCAGATCGTTCATCAAGAGGCTAAGGCTGTATGTCTGGTGACTCCTTACAGAAACACGAGACCCGAGAGCGCTTTGGTCATTTCCTTTCTATACCCACCCGCTGGATGGATAACGATATCTATGGCCATGTTAATAACGTCGTCTATTATTCCTACTTCGATACGGTTATCTGTCGATACCTGCTGATCGAAGCGCAAACCGATATCATTGATGGTTCCGTGCTGCCGTTCACTGTCGAAAGCATGTGCCGTTACCATCAGTCACTGTCCTTTCCAGAGGTGGTGGATGCAGGTTTGCGCGTCGCGTGCCTGGGCAATTCCAGCGTGCGCTATGAAATCGCGTTGTTTAGTCAAAATCAGATCGGGGCGGCCGCCGAGGGCTACTTTGTGGACGTGTTTGTCGACCGCGGGACGCACAAGTCAATACCCATACCGGCCAAGGTCCGCACGGCGCTGGCGAGGCTGGTGGTGGATCGCTGACGCCACGACATGCTAGCTGTCATGTTGTTTGTCAGTAGACACGCGAGTCTCGTTTTTTGTTGAGTGGACATCATTTTGTGAGCCGCTTGCGTATCGTCGGACTGTCGAACCATCCTTTGGGACCGATAAGCCTGACCGTCGGCTCAGGTGAATGTGTGTGTATCTCTGGTCCTTCGGGGACCGGTAAAACGTTGCTGTTGCGAGCGATCGCGGACCTCGATCCGCACGAGGGAGAAATATTCCTCGGCAATACCCAGTGTACAAGTGTTGACGGGCCACAGTGGCGTCGTCGCGTGGGCTTGCTACTGGCGGAAAGTGAGTGGTGGCAGGAACGTGTGGGTGATCATTTCAGCAACGCCGCGGACGGCTTGGTGGAGCAATTGGGGTTTGATCGCCGTATTCTCGACCGCAAGGTCATGCGCCTGTCCACGGGTGAGCGTCAACGTCTAGCGCTTTTACGATTGTTGTCTCGCTCACCGCAGGCGTTGTTGTTAGACGAGCCCACGGCCAGCCTCGACGCGAAGAATGTGCGTCGCGCGGAACGCTTGATCGCCACGTATCGTCAGGAGCACAAGGCGCCGGTGCTGTGGGTCAGTCACGACCCGCGGCAAATCAAACGCGTCGGCGATCGTCACCTGCGCCTGCAGGACGGCAGATTAAAGTGAGGCTGGCGCCGTGAACGTGATCTCATTGACAGCTTTGGACCTTACACTCGCGGCGGGGTTGGTTTTAATACTGGCCGCGTTGTCGATGCCCATGGGGCTTGGCATTGGCAAACAACTTGTGGTGGCCGCGGCGCGTACCGTGGTGCAACTCCTGCTCATCGGATTTGTGCTTAAGGCTTTGTTCGAAAACGTAAATCTTGGCTGGGTGGCGTTGCTCGCGGCGGTCATGTTGTTGATCGCGGGACGCGAGGCCATGGCCCGACAAACGCGTCGGCTTCTGGGTTGGTGGGGGTTTGGCGTCGGCACCGTGTCCATGTTTGTTTCCACGTTTGCCATCACCGTGTTGGCGTTGACGGTAATCATCGGCACTGAGCCCTGGTATACACCGCAATATGCCATTCCGCTGCTGGGCATGATGCTCGGCAACACCATGACGGGCATCGCTGTGGCATTGGACCGACTAACACAAACCGCTTGGCAGAGCCGAGACATCATCGAGGCGCGTTTGATGCTCGGGCAGACATCGACGGTTGCGATAGCTGACATTCGAAGTGACAGCATGCGCAGCGGAATGATACCCGTCATCAATGCGATGGCGGCGGCGGGCGTCGTCAGCCTGCCGGGCATGATGACGGGTCAAATCCTGGCCGGCACTCCTCCGCTCGAAGCAGTGAAATACCAGATCCTAATCATGTTCATGATTGGCAGCGGTACCGGTTTTGGCACCATGGCCGCGGTGTGGGCCGCTTCGCGGCGGCTTTTCGACGAGCGTGAGCGCCTGCGTTTGGAGCGTACAAGGACTGTCGCAAAATAATGCGCACACACCGATGGCGACAGGCGGTAGCACGAGAGCGTGCATCGATGCAAAATGACTACGTGCACTTTGAAATCGAACTTCGCTGAACGTGCTTTGTCCTGAGTACGCAGCACGCGGATGGCGCCGGTAAGCCTTTGGGTGCGGTATGAGAGACCGTGAACAAATGGTGCGCACGATCGAGGCCGAGGTCAAAGAGACAAGCCGCTGGATTGGCAAAAAGTCACTCGACCCGCGCGTCATGGAAGCAATGCGCAACGTCCCCCGGCATGAATTCGTGCCGCCGGATATGGCCGGGATCGCCTACCGTAATGAGCCACTTCCTATCGGCTTTGGTCAGACGATCTCGCAGCCCTATATCGTCGCGTTGATGACCGATCTCTTGGCGCCGGAAGCGGACGCTGTGGTTCTGGAGATCGGTACCGGTTGCGGGTACCAGACAGCCATACTGAGCGAGTTGGTAAAGCAGGTTTATACCATCGAGGTTATCAACGACCTCGGTGAACAAGCGAAGCAGCGATTGCTCCGCTTCGGCTACTCGAATATCGAGTTCCGAATTGGTGACGGCTATCACGGCTGGCCGGAAAGCGCACCGTTTAATGCCATCATGGTGACGGCCGCCGCCGCTAGCATACCCGACTCACTGGTCGAGCAGCTTAAGCCCGGGGGCAGCATGGCCATTCCCGTGGGAACAGGAAGCTCCGGCCAGACCTTGGTGCAGGTGTCCAAAGACAGGGCCGGCGTTGTCCGCACTAAGGATATCCTCCCGGTTGCCTTTGTGCCTCTCATCCGTGGGCAATAGCATGACCGAATCGCATTGGCAGTTCTGGATCGATCGCGGTGGAACATTCACGGACGTGGTGGCACACCGTCCCGACAGCACGGTCATTACGCACAAGTTGTTGTCAGATAATCCGGAGCGTTATCCGGATGCAGCGCTACAGGGTATTCGTGACGTAATGGGGCTTGCGGCTGATGCACGGATACCGGCACAGATGATCGAGTCGATCAAGATGGGCACCACGGTGGCGACTAACGCGCTGCTTGAACGCAAGGGCGAACGGACAGTGCTCCTGGTGACCAAGGGATTCGGCGATATTCTGCGCCTCGGTTACCAGAACCGGCCGAAGATCTTTGCACGCCGTATCGAGCTTCCCGAAATTCTGTATGACCGGGTGATCGAGGTCGACGAGCGCTACAGTGCCGACGGTCACGAGCTGGTCCCGGTAGATGCGGATGGCGTCCGCGCGGCACTGAAAGCGGCTTACACTGACGGCATACGTTCAGCCGCAATCGTTTTCATGCACGCCTATCGTTACCCGGAACATGAGAAGCGCATCGCTACGCTGGCGCACGAGATCGGCTTTCACCAAGTGTCGACGTCGCATGAAGTGAGCCCGTTGATGAAGTTGGTCGGGCGCGGCGATACAACCGTTGTCGACGCCTATCTCTCACCGCTCCTGCGCCGTTACGTCGAACGTGTAGCCGGTGAGCTTGGCGACACACGACTGCTTTTCATGCAATCAAACGGCGGGCTGATAGACAGTCACTACTTCCAAGGCAAGAACAGCATTCTTTCGGGTCCCGCCGCGGGTGTCGTGGGGGCAGTCCGCACCAGTGCCGCTGCCGGTTTTGACAAGATCATCGGTTTCGATATGGGTGGCACGTCCACCGACGTCTCCCATTACGAAGGCGAGTACGAACGCACCTTTGAAAGCGAGGTCGCCGGAGTCCGTATGCGCGCGCCGATGATGTACATCCACACGGTCGCTGCCGGTGGTGGATCGATCCTGCGTTTTGACGGCAGCCGTTATCGCGTGGGACCTGCATCTGCAGGAGCCGATCCAGGCCCCGCCTGCTACCGGCGCGCGGGGCCGCTGACAGTAACGGACTGCAACCTCATGGTGGGAAAGATCGTGCCCGATTACTTCCCCAGAGTGTTCGGTCGTGAAGGCAACCTGCCGTTGGATGCGGAGGTCGTGCGCGACAAGTTCAGCAAGCTCGCTTCCGATATCACGGCGGCCACGGGAGATAGCCGCACACCGCAACAGGTCGCGCACGGATTCCTGGCGGTAGCGGTGGAGAACATGGCGAATGCCATCCGCAAGATTTCCGTGCAGCGCGGCTATGACGTGACTGAGTATACGCTCTGTTGCTTTGGCGGTGCGGGGCCGCAGCATGCATGTCTGGTCGCGGATGCACTTGGGATTGAGCGCGTGCTCATCCATCCCTATGCGGGTGTGCTTTCCGCCTACGGTATGGGCCTCGCTGACAGGCGGCTCATGCGCGAACAAGCGGTTGAGGCAAGACTGACCAATGAGCTCAGGGCAGAACTTGAACGCATCTTTGAGCGCATCGAATCCGATGGACGTGCGGAAATGCACAATCAGGGGCTCGAGGATGAAAAGATAACTACCGTCCGCAAGATGCACGTACGTTACGACGGCACCGACACGGCCCTTCTCGTGGACTACGGCTCGCCTGACGCGATCACCCATCAATTCGCGACGGTGCACCACCGGCGTTTCGGTTTCATCTATTCCGACAAGCCGCTGATCGTTGAGGCGGCATCGGTCGAGTTAATCGGCGCTGGCGATGTGAGTGATGACCTGGTGGTCGAGGTGCAGGCCTCGACGGCTGTTGGTGCGCCCGATCGCGCGCTTACGCCGCTTGCACGTGTCAAGATGTACACTGCCAACGCCGTCCACGATGGGGAAGCCGCGTTGGACACTCCGATCTTCAATCGCGATGAGCTAATGGTTGGCCGTCGCATCGAGGGCCCGGCGGTCATTATCGAAGCCAACAGCACCATCGTTGTCGAGCCCGGCTGGTGCGCGCAGCTAACAACCAAGAATCATGTCATCTTGGATCGGGTCACGCGGCTTGCCCGTACAGCCGCTGTGGGCACCGAGGTCGATCCGGTCAGACTCGAGATCTTCAATAATCTATTCATGTCGATTGCCGAACAGATGGGCACGATTCTGCAGAAAACCAGCCACTCGGTAAACATGAAAGAACGACTGGATTTTTCGTGCGCTATCTTTGATGCCGAGGGCCAGCTGGTAGCCAATGCGCCGCACATACCGGTGCACTTGGGTTCGATGGGAGAGAGCGTACAGAGCGTCATCCGGCACTGTAGAGACAATATGAAACCGGGCGAGGTCTATGTACTCAACGCGCCCTATAACGGCGGCACCCATTTGCCGGATGTCACCGTCATCACGCCCGTCTTCGACGACACCGGTGAACGCATCTTGTTGTACGTAGGATCGCGCGGGCACCATGCCGATATCGGTGGGATCACGCCCGGCTCGATGCCACCGAACAGTGTCACTATAGAGCAAGAAGGTGTGCTGTTCGACAACTTTAAACTCGTCGAAGCAGGCCGCTTTCGTGAAGCCGAATTGCGCGCGTTGTTGACCTTCGGGCCGCATCCCGCGCGCAATCGCGAACAGAACATTGCTGACCTTAAGGCGCAAATCGCCGCAAATGAATCTGGCGTCCAGGGCCTACGTAAAATGATCGACCACTTTGGCCTTGCCACCGTACACGCATTCATGGGCCATGTGCAAAGCAACGCCGAGGAGTCGGTTCGTCGCGTGATCGATGTCCTCAAGGACGGTAGCTTTAGCTATGCCTTAGATGACGGCAGCACCGTGCAGGTGACCATTACCATCGACAGGGCGGCGCGCCAGGCGCGCATCGATTTCACCGGCACCTCTCATCAACAGGCCGGTAACTTCAATGCGCCGTCAGCGGTCTGCAAGGCAGCGGTGCTTTACGTGTTCCGTACGCTCGTGGACGATGACATACCACTTAATGCGGGCTGTCTTAAGCCGCTGGAGATCATCATCCCGAAAAATAGCCTGCTTAATCCCGAATACCCAGCGGCAGTGGTCGCCGGTAATGTTGAGACTTCGCAGTGCATCGTCGATGCGCTGTACGGTGCGTTAGGTGTGATGGCGGCGGCGCAGGGTACCATGAATAACTTCACGTTCGGCAGTGACCGCTGGCAGTATTACGAGACCATCTGCGGTGGCGCAGGTGCGGGACCGGATTTCGATGGCACGGATGCGGTGCACACGCACATGACCAACGCGCGTATCACCGATCCCGAGGTGCTGGAGTGGCGTTTCCCCGTACTTTTGGAGCGTTTTGCTGTGCGCCGCGCCAGCGGCGGGGCAGGGCGTAAACGCGGCGGCGACGGCGCTATCCGCCGGATACGGTTTCTCGAGCCCATGACGGCGGCGATCCTCTCGAATCGCCGGCGCGTGCCGCCGTTTGGCATGGACGGTGGCGAGCCCGGTGCACCGGGTCATAACTGGGTCCAGCGCACAGACGGGAGCACGATCGATCTGACAGGCTGTGACCAGATCGACATGAACGCAGGCGACATCTTTGTTATCGAGACACCCGGCGGTGGCGGCTATGGGCCGATACCGCACTCGTGACGCCAGCCGCCACGGCTGGCGTCGACAGTAACCCTGCTCGGCGATGCGTTTTGCGCAACGCCGAGGCACACCAACCCCCCGGTGCCCGCTGATGCCGCTTCCGTGCACTGCCGCAAGCCAACCGCGACGCGCACGTTACGGCTCGCCGGGCACACCGGGCGCCAAGACAGCACTCTAACTAAAACTTAAGATGTGACCCCCCCGATCCCTGGGCGATGGTTTTTTTCTTGTTCTTATTTTTTTGTCATGCAAAAAGGTGGTGCGATCAGACCATGTCCTTCAGCCCCTTTAAGGGCTGCACCTTGACAACGTTGCGTGCCGGTTTGGCCTTGAAGGTAGTTTCTTCCTTAGTAAACGGATTAATACCCCGGCGTTCTGGAACGGCAGGCTTGTAGACAAGTTTTATTTTCATGAGCCCGGGAACATTAAAAACGCCAGAACCCCTCCTCAGGTCGCGTTCTATCAGCTCCGAGAGTGCGTCAAACACGGCACCGACCTGCTTCTTCTTAAGTTCGGTCCGGTCCGCAATGTAGGCATACACCTCTGTTTTGGTCGACGGTTTTTTGTCTGCCATGTATCGCTCCTAAGGGCAATTAGAGTTGACGGGATGTAAGCGCTAATTTGTGCGGCCATAAGTTAGCACAGTCAACAGCGCCGATGGTAGCGTTTATTGAAGAAAAAGTTTGGGTTTTCAGCTTTGGGGTCGCGCTGTTAACTAGGCTCGTTGGGTCCGGTCACGTCGCAACATGCTTGCGTGAGCAATGCAACTTCTTTATTTAAAAACTGTTTCGCGTCGGTCCGAGAGACCGATCGGTCGCACCGGAAATGCGCGGGGACGCAGACTCGGCACGTTGTCGATCTCATCGGTAGTCAGCGTTACGGCAGCTGGATGCACGCCGGCGAGCGTTGCAACCCCGCGATTGTTAGAGGAAATTCATGCCAGCTTGTCGTCGCTAACAAAGCCACCCGCCGTTCATCTGTCTAAGAAAACCACCCGTCGGAAGCGCACGAACGCGACATCGTTCCCAGTCGCAAGGACGCTGAGGTGCTGAGGTCCTGATGCATCGGCGTGTGTCCGGATCGTCGCTCCGGGGCCGCCGCCCTGACCGCTGCCGGCTGCAAGTACCAACCCGATGACAGGATAGGGAACCCATGCCTGACGGGTCCGCTGCCGCGACGCCTCGCGAGCCACGACCTGATCGCGGTGGGCTGGGAGGGCATCGACACGAGCAGCTTTGGGATTGCCATGGGCATCTCGCGGGTGCGGGCGACGGCAAGATCGGTGTCTGGGCCAATCCCGCGCACCACCGCCTGACCCACCTCATCCGCTACCTCTTGCAGAAGGTCTCTGCCAACGCCAGTTGCTCCGATGTCCAGGGCGAGGTCGACGCACGCTTTCTGCAACGCTTGCTGGCGCCAGGATGGACTAGCGAAAGGCGAGGCGAAAACACGACCAGCCACACCGGTTGGATAGTCAAATGGTGCTTACTACCGTAAGCACCGCCGCCGCGTAGGTGTTGCCTCGAGGCGACCGTTCTTCGGGAACAATCCTTAGAAAATAATGCGTTACCGGGGGGAGCTCGCTATAATTAAACATTGAACTGATGCCGCACCGCCCCTATTTGAAAAAGGGCGGTGTATTTTTTGGAGATTAGGCATGCCAATATACGAGTATCGATGTGAGGTCTGTGGCCATGAAATGGAGGCCATACAGAAGTTCAGAGACCGTGCATTGAAGGACTGCCCTGCCTGTGGCAAGCCTGAGCTAAAAAAGCTGGTCTCGGCGGCGGGTTTTCAGCTAAAGGGCACAGGCTGGTACGTCACGGACTTCAAGGATAGCGACAAGAAGAAGGCGAAGGCTGGCTCGGATAGTGGCGCCAAGACCGGTACCGAGTCTGACACGAAGCCCAAGAAAGAAGAGAAGAAAGCCAGCAGCTCCAACTCCAGCGACTAGTCAGTTAAGTAATATGATGACCCACTTTCGGCGTTACATCATCGCGGGGCTCCTGGTTTGGGTTCCCGTGGGGATCACATGGTTTGTGATCAAGTTCATGGTCGACGTCATGGACACGACGCTGTTATTGCTGCCCCCAAGTGTTCGCCCTGAAAACCTGCTGGGCTTCAGAATACCCGGACTGGGAATAGTTCTGACAGCTATTATCCTTCTCGTCACCGGCATCGTGGTCGCTAATCTCGTTGGCCGCAAGCTTGTACAGACCGGTGAGCGTCTGCTGGCCCGCATACCCTTGGTGCGTTCTATTTATTCGGGTGTCAAGCAGGTGACGGAGACCATGGTTGCCGGCACCGGCAAGTCCTTCCGCAGCGTAGTTCTCATCGAGTATCCACGCAAAGGAATATGGACGCTGGCGTTCTTGACCGGAGAGGGGGGTGTCGCCGAGGTAGAGGATAAGACCGCGCAACAAGTGACCCATATCTTTGTGCCCACGACTCCCAATCCTACCTCTGGTTTCTTTCTTATGGTTCCCACCGAAGACGTGTTGGTGCTGGATATGTCCGTGGACGACGGGCTGAAAATGATTATTTCTGCTGGTGTCGTGGTTCCGAAGGAAAAGAGAGAAGCCCTAATCGCCCGCAATGCTAAGACCGCCTAAGCCTCACTGGCTCTCGAGCCCGCAGGGCTGAGGCAACACGATAGGATGCGTACCCATTTTTGTGGACAGGTCGATGAGTCTCTAATTGACCAGGAGGTCGCGCTGTGCGGCTGGGTGCACAGCTATCGCGACCACGGCGGACTGATCTTTGTCGACCTGCGTGATCGCGAAGGCGTGGTACAAGTTGTCGTCGATCCGGCTGAGTCGCAGGCGTTCGCACTGGCGGAGACCGTTCGCAGCGAATATGTGATGCGCGTTGAAGGTCGCGTGCGCCGACGCCCAGCCGGGACAGAGAATCCGAGCCTGCGCACGGGCCAGGTAGAAGTCGTCGGTACACGTTTAGAGGTTCTCAACAAGTCAGAGGTCCTGCCCTTCCAGCTTGACGAACCGGATGTCAGCGAAGCGGTGCGGCTGAAGTATCGTTACCTCGACCTGCGCCGCGATGTCATGCATCAAAACATTCGGTTGCGCCACCAAATAACATCCACCTTACGGCGTTTTCTCGAAGACCGCGGTTTTGTCGAGATCGAAACGCCGATGTTGACCAAATCGACACCCGAAGGCGCACGCGACTACCTGGTGCCGGCGCGAATCTATGCGGGCCATTTCTTTGCGCTCCCGCAGTCGCCACAAATCTTTAAACAAATTCTGATGGTGGCGGGATTCGAGCGCTACTATCAGTTCGCGCGCTGCTTTCGCGACGAGGACTTGCGTGCCGACCGGCAGCCCGAGTTTACCCAGCTCGACATCGAGACCACGTTCATGGATGAAAAGGGCATTATGAGGCTCATGGAAGAGATGATCCGGAACCTGTTCAAGACCGTGTTAGATGTTGAATTGCCTGATCCGTTTCTCTGTCTGACACATACGGAAGCGCTGGCGCGCTACGGCACCGAGCGACCGGATTTACGCGTGCCGCTTGAGTTAGTGGATGTCGCCGATCTCATGAAGGAGGTCGAGTTCAAGGTGTTCTCGCAAGCGGCCAACCGGTCAGGTGGTCGGGTGGCGGCGCTGCGTTTGCCGGCTGGCGGCGATCTCGCGCGCAAAGCAATCGAAGATTACGAGGCATTTATCAAGGCACATTACAACGCAAAGGGGCTGGCGTACATCAAGGTTAACGACCCGTCGAAAGGACGCGATGGCCTGCAATCACCGATTCTTAAATTCCTGCCCGAGTCAGTCATTACTGGAGTGATGGACCGGACCGGCGCGCAGGCGGGTGATATGGTGTTTTTCGGCGCCGATCATGCGAGCGTCGTCAACGACTCGTTAGGGGCGTTGCGAGCGCAGATGAGCGCCGACAGGGGACTGACGGAAGGTGGGTGGAGACCAGTATGGATTACAGACTTCCCGATGTTTGAGTATGATGCGGACGCTAAGCGATGGGTGGCCCTGCATCATCCCTTCACGGCACCGAAAGAAGCCGATATCGAACACGTTGATATCGATCCAGCGAACGTTGGATCGCGTGCCTACGACTTGGTCCTGAACGGGGTCGAGCTCGGCGGCGGTTCGATTCGTAACCATCGGCTAGACGTGCAGCAGAAGGTGTTCACGGCGCTGGGCATCGAGCAGCAGGAGGTGCAGGAGAGGTTTGGCTTTTTGCTCGAGGCATTGAAATACGGGGCGCCACCGCATGGGGGCATTGCCTTCGGTCTCGACCGTATCGCGGCATTGATGGCCGGCGCGGATTCGATCCGCGAGGTAATTGCTTTTCCAAAGACACAGAAGGCGGCAGACCTTATGACGGAAGCCCCCAGTGCTGTGAACGACACACAGCTGCGCGAACTACACATCAAGTTACGCAAGCCACCATCACCCGCTAAGAAAGCACAATCCTAGCACGGCTCTCATGAACGGCTATAAAAGGCCAGAGTCGGTTCTGGTCGTTGTCCACACCGCGACGGGCAAGGTGTTGGTGATGCGCCGTCGCGATAAGCCCGAGTTTTGGCAGTCGGTAACCGGCAGTATGCGATGGGACGAAGATGCGCCCGTGATCACGGCGCGGCGGGAGTTGAAAGAAGAGACCGGACTTACTATCAGTGGCGGATTACGCGACTGGGACAAGACTTACCGGTTCAAGATCATGTCGCAGTGGGCGCATCGCTATGCGCCGGGAACGTGCGAGAATGTCGAACATCTTTTTTCACTTGAACTTCCGGGAGAAGCAACCGTCACGTTGAACCCAAATGAACATGTCGAATTCGCTTGGCTTTCCTTTGATGAGGCACTAACGCGGGTCACATCGTGGACCAACCGCGAGGCGATCGAACTGGTACAAAAGGCCGGGGGATTCTGACATCGACCTCTCGACAGGCTGTTCGTGGACGATAAGTTAAGACGCGGAACGGTTGTGCTCGTTCACGGCCTGTGGTTATCTGGCTGGACGCTTTATTTTCTCCGCTACCGCCTGCAGCGCTTCGGTTTTGACGCTTGTACCTTTTCGTATGCGTCCGTCAACCAAAACCTGTTGGAGAACGCTGAGACCTTGCATCGTTATATGCGCACACTGGGTGCACCCGTCGTGCACCTGGTTGGTCACAGCCTTGGCGGTTTGGTGATCCGCGCGCTCTTACATCAACATCCCGAGCAGCCCCCGGGGCGCGTTGTCACCCTGGGTGCGCCCCATCGCGGCAGTTATCCGGCAAGGATCCTCGCGCGCACTATGGTTGGTCGCAAGATTACCGGGCGTTCGATACAACAGCTGCTCGCGGGGTTCCCAGAGCACTGGGAAATGCCGCCGCGCGATTTCGGCGTTATCGCCGGTAATCTGAGCCTAGGTATGGGCCGACTGTTTCCCGGTTTACCCAAACCCAATGACGGTGTGGTGACGCTGGCGGAGACGCAGCTAGCGGGGGCGAGCGACTATATCACGCTGCATGTGTCTCACACAGCAATGATCGTGTCCAAACGGGTGGCGCGTCAGGTCTGTCATTTTCTGGACTATGGTCGCTTTGCACATGCAGCCTAGGCGCGTCCATACATCCTTTAATCTGGGGGAAGGGGCCGTGTGTCCGGACGCTCGGTTGGGGATCGCCACGGGCAAGTGGTAAACTCCTGCCGGCCGTTTCCGTCTCTGGCGGCAGAGAGCACGGCCGGTGCCTAACGAGCACGGAGTCTAGTAAGCGTATCTATGGCTGGCCACAGCAAATGGGCCAACATCCGTTTCCGCAAGGGCGCACAGGATGCCCGTCGTGGCAAGCTCTTCACCAAGTTGATCCGAGAGATTACGGTGGCCGCTCGCCTGGGGGGCGATGACCCGGCAGCCAACCCGCCACTGCGCGCTGCCATCGACAAGGCGCAGGCGCAAAACATGCCCAAGGACAACATCGAGCGGGCTATTAAACGCGGTACCGGCGAGCTGGAGGGAGTCAACTACGAGGAGGTTCGTTATGAGGGGTATGCGTCGGGCGGGGTCGCGGTGCTGATAGAGTGCACCACAGACAACCGCAACCGCACGGTCAACGAGGTGCGCCACGTGTTTACCAAGCACGGCGGCAATCTCGGCACCGATGGTTCCGTCGCCTATCTGTTTAGCAAGCAGGGCACGCTCAGCTTTCCCGCCAACAGCGACGAAGACGCCGTCATGGAAATCGCCATCTCTGCCGGTGCCGAAGACATTGTGACGAATGACGATGGTTCCATCGATGTGCTCACAACACCACAAGACTTCGAGACGGTACGCGACGCCATGAAAGCGGCCGATCTCGTACCGGAGCTGGCCGAGGTCACCCAACGCGCATCGACCAGCGTACATCTATCCGGCGATCAGGCAGAGAAGACGTTACGGTTGCTCGAGGCACTTGAAGACTTGGACGACGTGCAAAACGTGTACACGAACGCTGACTTTCCGGAAGAGCTGGCGAGCGCATGAATAAGTGCGCTCACCTACGTCAGCTGGTCGACCCGAAGGCGACGACCGGCTGATGCGCGTACTCGGTATTGACCCAGGTTCGAGGATAACTGGGTTCGGTATGGTCGCGATCGCGCCCGATGGCGCGCTTACCTATATCGATAGCGGCTGTGTACGCGCCGAGACCGGCAGCCAATCCGAACGCCTCAAGGTCATCTATGATGGCGTGTCTGCGGTCATAAGCTCATACAAGCCTGATGCCATCGCGATCGAAAAGGTGTTTATGGCGCGCAACGCTGACTCGGCGCTCAAGCTCGGCCAGGCGCGCGGTGCGGCGATATGCGCCGGCATCAACTATCAGTTGGAAGCAAGGGAGTACACCGCGCTACAGATAAAGCGCGCGGTGGTCGGTAACGGTCATGCCCACAAGCAACAGGTGCAGCACATGGTAAAGGCCTTGCTTGGTCTGGCGGACACCCCGCAGGCGGATGCGGCGGACGCGCTCGCCTGCGCGATCTGCCATGCGCACTATGCGTTGGGTCGTGCGGCGCTGACACGTGGCCTAACCCTAAAGGCGGCTCGATGATCGGTCGATTGCGCGGCAAGCTATTGCATAAGGAACCACCGTGGTTATTAATTGACGTGGGCGGGGTGGGTTACGAGCTGGAGGCCCCCATGACCACCTTCTACGATCTGCCGGCGCTCGGGGCCACGATCACCCTTTACACCCACATGGTGGTGCGCGACGATGCGCAACTGTTGTATGGCTTCAGTCGCGAACCCCAGCGACGTCTGTTTCGCAGCCTCATCAAGGTAAGCGGGATCGGTCCACGCGTTGCGCTCGCAATCCTATCCGGTCTTTCGGAGCACGAGTTCGTCCAATGTATCAGCACCGAAGACATCACACGCCTGAGCCAGGCGCCCGGGGTGGGTCGTAAGACGGCGCAGCGCCTGGTGGTGGAGATGCGAGATCAAGCGTTTATGGCATCTGGGGTGAGACCGGTCGTGGGGGCGGAGGCGGTGCCACAGGATCCAATAGCGGAAGCGGTTAGTGCATTGGTGGCGCTCGGCTATAGGCCGAGCGAAGCTAGCCGTGCGGTGCAGGGTGTGTCACCCACCGGGCTGACGACCGAAGACATCATTCGTCACGCGCTGAAGCGTGCGGCAGGGTAAGCAACATGATCGAATCCGAACGCCTCGTTTCCGCCCATGTGCTGAGCACACCCGAGGACGCCACGCGCGAGCACGGGCTGCGGCCCACGAGCCTGGCGGAATACATCGGGCAACCGCATGTGCACAGACAAATGGAGGTCTTCATCCCGGCGGCGCGCGAACGCGGCGAGGCGCTGGATCACGTTTTGGTCTTTGGTCCCCCGGGCTTAGGCAAGACCACACTCGCGCACATCATCGCTAACGCGCTGGGCGTCAATCTGCGGCAGACGGCGGGACCGGTGCTGGAGCGCCCGGGTGATCTCGCGGCGTTATTGACCAATCTCCAGCCGCGCGACGTTCTGTTCATTGATGAGATCCATCGGCTGCGGCCGGTAGTGGAAGAGATTCTCTATCCCGCGATGGAGGATTATCAGCTAGATATTGTTATCGGCGAAGGGCCGGCGGCACGTGCGATCAAGTTGGACCTGCCTGCGTTTACCTTGGTCGGGGCGACAACCCGGGCCGGCGGCCTCACCTCGCCGCTGCGCGATCGGTTCGGTATTGTTCAGCGACTGGAATACTATACTGTCGAGGATCTGACCAAGATCGTGGAACGCTCGGCCGCCATCCTCGGTATTGCCGCCGACCCCGAAGGGGTGTCGGCGATCGCGCAGCGCTCGCGCGGTACGCCGCGCATCGCTAATCGGTTGCTGCGGCGCGCCCGTGATTTCGCGCAGGTGAAGGGCAACGGTCAGCTCACACGCGAGAGCGCAGAGATGGCCTTGGAGATGTTAGACGTCGACGAGCGCGGTTTTGATATGCTCGATCGGAAAGTGCTGCTGACTGTGATCGAGAAATTCGCCGGCGGTCCGGTGGGCATAGACAGCCTCGCCGCCGCCGTCGGTGAAGAGCGTGGCACCATCGAAGACGTCATTGAACCGTTCCTGATGCAGCAAGGGTTCTTGATGCGCACCCCGCGCGGGCGCACGGCGACGCCAAAGGCGTGGCGTTATTTCGGGTTGTCGGCACCGGTGAAGTCAGGTGACGCGCAGGGCGGTCTGTTCGACGGCGAGACTAAGTAGATGCTGAAAACGTCCCCACACAGACTTTCTCGGCCTCACGCGGGCGACGGCCAGCCCGGCGCGCGGCAGCCAAGCAGCTAACCCGGATTCGATGCGCCTGCGTTCAAGTTCAAAGGGAACCACTCCGTGAGCGGGGATTTTTCTATGCCGGTGCGGGTCTACTATGAGGATACCGATGCCGGTGGCGTAGTGTATTACGCCAATTATCTAAAGTTCATGGAGCGGGCGCGCACGGAGTGGTTGCGCACGCTCGGCTTTGAACAGGACGCGCTATCGCGGGAAGACGGTGTCATCTTCGCGGTGCGTGCGATGCGCGTGGACTTTCTTAGGCCCGGGCGGTTTAACGACGTGCTGCAGGCGACCGTCAGCATAAGCCGAGCCGGAGGCGCCAGCCTGACGTTCCTGCAGGAGATTCAGCGTGACAGCACCACGCTCTGTCAGGCGGAGGTGAAGGTCGCGTGCTTGGACGTAGAATCGTTTGCACCGCGCTCGATACCGGAGCGGATTAAATCGCAACTGGAGAGGTGAGCCTGTCTTGGAAATAACAGCGTCGTCGGACGGAATCGCGCTGATCACGTTGATCAAGCAAGCGAGCCTGTTGGTGCAGTTGGTTATGGTGTCGCTGCTGGCGGCATCATTGATTTCGTGGTACTTCATCTTTAGCAAGTGGTTCATCTTCAAGGCGGCGAGTATCACCGCCGATCGTTTTGAGCGACGTTTCTGGTCCGGCGGGAACTTGAACCAGATGTACACAGAGCTAAGCCGCACCGACAAGGCGCCAACCGGCATGGCAAGTGTCTTTGTCGACGGTTTTCGCGAGTACAGGCGGCTCGGACAGAAGGCGAAGCCGAGCGAGGTCATGGAGGGCGTACAGCGTGCGATGCGGGTGGCGCTGTCGCGCGAAATTGATTACCTGGAAACGCATTTGCCGTTTCTGGCGACGGTGGGGTCCACCAGCCCCTACGTAGGCCTGTTTGGCACGGTTTGGGGGATCATGAACTCCTTTCGTGCCTTGGGCTCGCTGCAGCAGGCGACCATTGCGCACGTGGCGCCGGGCATTGCCGAGGCGTTGATCGCTACCGCTATGGGCCTGTTCGCCGCGATCCCCGCTGTGATCGCCTACAACCGCTATTCTAATAAGGTGGAACGTTTGGTCACCCGTTATGAAATCTTTATGGATGAGTTTTCCAGCATTGTTCAACGCCAGGCGTTGACGCCAAGGAGCTGAGTATGGATCCGTATCGCGTGCGCCGAAAGAAGCTCATGAGTGAGATCAATGTGGTACCGTACATTGATGTCATGTTGGTGTTATTGGTGATCTTTATGATTACGGCACCATTGTTGAGTCAGGGGGTAAAGGTCGATCTCCCGCAAGCGTCGGCGAACGTCGTGGATGTAAAAGATACGGAAACCCTGGTCGTGACGGTCGATAGAAAGGGACAGTATTTCCTGGATGACCGCAAGATCACCCCCGCCGCCCTTCGCAAGAAGGTGGCCGGGACAATGCGGCTGCGGCCAAAAACACCGATTTTGGTTCGTGGCGATCGCCGTGTACCCTATGGCGAAGTGGTCAAGGCCATGGCGCTGTTGCAGGATGCGGGTGCGCCGAGCGTAGGCCTGGTGACCCAGCCTCGTCTGAAAAAGTAAAGTGCGCCGTAAAAGATCTCGCAAATCGCCCGGTAGGCTTAAGGCATGGGTGCTCGCAGTGGCGCTACACCTGGTAGTCATCGTGTTGCTGGTGGTCGCCTTTCGTTGGCCGGCACCGTCCGGGGAAGATGTGACGATCATTCAGGCGGTCGCGGTCGACGAAAAGCAGGCGCAGAAGCGTAAGGCAGAGGCTGCGAAAAAGAAGCGTGAGCAGGAGGCGGCGCGCAAGCGCAAAGAGGCCGAAAAGAAACGCCTGACGGAAGCACGCAAGAAAAAGGAAGCAGAGCGCAAGCGCAAGGAGGCCGAAAAGCAACGTCTAGCGGAAGTCAAAAGGAAGGAAGATAAGCGCAAACGCAAGGAGGAAGCGGAGCGCAAACGCAGAGAGGGGGAACGTAAGAAGGCCGAAGCGGAAAAACAGCGGTTGGAAGAAGAGAAACGACGCCTGGCGGAAGAAAAGCAGCGACTCGAGAAAGAGCGGCAACGGGTAAAAGCGGAACGCCAGAGACGCGAGGAGGAACGTCAACGCCAAGAGGCGGAAGAACAGCTGACGGCGTTGATGGCAGCGGAGGAACGCGAGCGCGAGGAGGTCGCGCTCAGAACACGTGCACTCACCGCCGCTGAAAAGTACAAAGTGCTTATCCGCCAGAAGGTGACGCGCAACTGGGTGCGTCCAGCGAACACACAAGAGGGGCTGGAGTGCAAGGTGAGAGTACGGCTGGTCCCCAACGGCGAGGTGCTAGATGTTAAGGTAGTGCGTTCCAGTGGTAATGAGCTATTCGACCGTTCGGTTGAGAATGCGGTGTATAAAGCATCACCGTTGCCGTTACCGGAAGAGAAAGCTCTTTTTGAGTATTTCAGGGAGATCGAGTTTTTGTTTAATCCGGAGGACGAGAGTTAACCACCATGGCGAGGCGTCTCTTATACTTGCTTTCTATCCTGTACATGGGCCTGTGGGGTACGAACTCACAGGCGGTATTGACCATCGAGATCACGCAGAGCGCAGACGTCGGTATACCGATCGCCGTCGTTCCGTTTGGCTTGGAAGGGCAGGTAAAGCCACCGCAGGATGTCGCGCGGATTGTGCAGATGGATCTTGCGCGCAGTGGCCGCTTTTCTACCATTGCGCAGGCAGACTTCCTATCGACACCGCACCTAAGCAGCGACGTGGTGTTCAAGGATTGGCGTTTGATCAAGGCCGAGGCGTTGGTGATCGGTACCATACGCCAGCTCAGCAGCGGGCAATTCGAGGTTACGTTTCGCTTGTATGATGTCTTTCGCGAAAAACAGCTCGCGGGTGTCCGTTACAGCGTTGACGTAGATACCTTGCGCACGGTCGCGCACCAGATCAGCGACATCGTCTATGAGAAGTTGACCGGCGAACGGGGCGCATTCAATACGCGCATTGCCTATGTGACCCGTGAAGACACAAAGAGCGGCCTTATCTTCAAACTGCAGGTGGCCGACTCCGATGGACATAGCCCCAATACCGTCCTAAAGTCAAAGGAGCCGATCATGTCACCGGCGTGGTCGCCCGATGGAGAACGCCTGGCGTATGTGTCTTTCGAAGGGAGGCGCTCCAAGATTTACATTCAGGGTGTGGCCGAACAGGACCGCCAGTTGATCGCCGATTTTCAAGGCATCAATGGGGCGCCAGCATGGTCGCCGGACGGAAGGCGGCTTGCGCTTACCCTGTCCAAGGACGGCAACCCGGAGATCTATATACTCGATCTGGATACGCGACGATTGAAGCGCTTGACCCGCAACCGGGTGATCGATACGGAGCCGGCGTGGTCACCGGATGGTCGTGAGATCGTGTTCACCTCCGATCGCGCTGGCAGGCCACAGGTCTATCGTATGAAGGCGAGTGGGCGCACGATCGAGCGATTGACCTTTGAAGGCACTTCGAATGCACGACCGTCGTATTCCGCCGACGGTGAAATGCTCACCATGGTCACCGAATTCCAGGGGCGATACCACATCGCGACCCTGCGTCTTAAGGACAAGATCTTACAGGTGTTGTCGGAGACCCCGTTGGATGAATCACCGAGTTTCGCACCGAACGGTCGCATGATACTGTACGCGACGGCCGTAGGGGGGCGTGGCGTACTGGCCTCGGTATCTTCCGATGGGCGTGTGCGACAGCTATATAAGCTTGAGGAGGGCGACGTGCGCGAGCCCGCGTGGTCGCCTTATAATCGTAAACTGGCATTCAAGGAGTAAGCATGATGAGGGCACATATACTTAATATAGCGTTAGCGTTTGCGGTGAGCGCCATTGTAGTAGGATGTGGCGGCGGCGCCGTGACGAAGGCACCCGTAACCGAAGAGAGCAGCGTCACCGGCACGGGTGAAGCGGGTGCAGAGACAGGTACCGCCGGTGGCAGCGAGGCCGAGGGATCGTTGTTAGGCAGCGACACCCAGATGGCGATGGCAGCGCAACGACCCGACAAATTGCGCGTGCACTTCGAGTTCGACAGCAGCTCGATCGATGGCGAGGCGCGCGCGATCGTAGAGGCGCATGCGGCGTATCTGGCAGCCAATCCGGACGTTATTATCAGCCTCGAGGGCCATGCTGACGAACGCGGCACACGAGAATATAATCTAGCGTTGGGCGAACGCCGGGGCAACTCGGTGGAACGTATGCTGCGTGTGTTAGGCGTAACCTCCGAGCGCCTGAACACGGTCTCCTACGGCGAGGAACGCCCGTTGGCCCTCGGTCATGGTGAATCCTCGTGGCGGCTGAATCGCCGCGTGGAGTTTATATACTGATCATATGGCTACCTCTTCGCGTCTGACCATGGCGGGCCTCAAGGCCGCACTCGTTGTGGCCTTGGGGTTGCCGCTTGCGCAAGCAACCGCGCAGACCGCGACGGGCGGCGAGGTCACGCTTTCACGGCAGTCGGCCCTGGAGCTGCTCTCGCAGATGGAGGCGATGCAAGCTGAGTTGCGCGAACTCCGCAACCAGATCGAAGTTCAGAGCCATGATCTGGAACGGCTGAAGTCCGGTCAACGCGAGGTGTTGCGGGATATCGACCAGCGCCTGAGCAAGCTGGAAAGTGAAGCCGCGCGGGCAACGCAGCCCGTCCCCAGCACCACCACACCGACACAGCCGTCCACGACTACGACCCCGACCCCGTCGACCACACCGGTAACGCCACGGACGACGACTGCGCGGGCCACCGCCAGCGCCCAGGAGCAGCGCGATTACGAAGCCGCGTTCAATCTGTTGAAGCAGGGTCTTTATAATCGCGCCAGTGAAGCGTTTAGCGCTTTCATTCAGAAGTATCCCAGCAGTCCGCTAGCCCCGAATGCCCAGTACTGGACGGCCGAGGCGAATTACGTGGTGCGCAACTTCGGTTTGGCGTTAAAGGAATTCACCAAGGTCGTAAACGACTACCCCAATAGCCCCAAAGTCGCAGACGCGTTGCTCAAGATAGGCTACAGCTACTACGAAATAGCCTCGTGGGAGAATGCACGTACCGCGCTCAACAACGTGATGCAGCGCTTCCCCAATACCACCGTCTCCAGGCTGGCGCAGATCCGCCTCAATAAGATGAAAGAAGAGGGGCA
>JBHIDJ010000029.1:0-28543 GCA_046760105.1 Acidiferrobacterales bacterium
CTGCTTCTTGGTCTCGTCGGCCAGGCCCTTACCGTAGGCCGTCTTGTCGTGAAGGATGGCGATCTTTTTCTTGCCGTACTTGTCAGCAAGAAAATTGCCGGCGACGATGCCCTGCTGATCATCACGGCCACACACGCGGAACGTACTGGGGCCACCTTCGTCCGTCAGCTTCGGATTGGTCGAGGCCGGGGAGATCTGCAGGATGTTCTCCTCGTCGTAGACCTTGGACGCGGGAATCGACGAGCCTGAGCAGAAATGGCCAGCCACGAACTTGACACCCTCGCTGGCAAACTTATTGGCGACCGCTACCGCCTGTTTGGGGTCACAGGCATCGTCGCCGATGGTGAGCTGGATCTTTTGGCCGAGGACGCCGCCGGCCGCATTAAGATCCGCGACCGCCATCTCGGCGCCGCGCCTCATCTGCTCGCCAAACGAGGCGTACTGCCCGGTCATGGGACCGGCCGTGGAGATCAAAATATCCGCCATTGCCGAGGAGACCCCGAACAGGGCCACCGCGACCGACGTAAGCAACGCGGTTCTAAATGTTTTCATTGATCTACCCTCCTATTTAACTGCTTGATACTAAAACACTTTACATACCGGAACGTTACGCAAACTCCTTCTCGCAAACCCCGGCTAATTTAGCACATGTGTCTCACGCAAGAAACGCGCGCTTTGCTCGCGTCAAGCCTGTGTCGAGCGGCCCGGTCCCTTTTGACGCCAAGTGAACAGTCCTGTCCGTTCATACAGCCAGGGATATTGACTGACCATTTTGCGCGCCTGGTTCAAACGGTACGCAAACAGTGAGATCATGATGAGGACCGCCGTGTCGATGAGGTATCCGGTTAACGACAGCAGTTCGCCATCAAACAAGCCGAAAGTCAGAAAGCGATCGGCAAAACCGAGCAAAATGCAGTAGAAAACTGGATGCCACATCGGTTTCCAGGTGGTCGCCAACGCCTGGCCAGTCATATAGGCGGCGAACCCCATGACGAAAATCGTCATGCCAACGAACACGGCGTAAGATGTGCCCAGTAGTGATTCCATAGATATAAAACAAGTTGCAAGTGGCAAGTAACAAGTAGCAAGAAAAGCCATACGAAACTTCTACTTGCTATTTCAAACTTGCTACTTGCTACTACCTCCTTCCAGATACGCAGCCCGGATCTCCTCGTTAGCCATCAGCTCCCGCCCGGTCCCCGACATTACGATCTTCCCGTTTGCCATGACGTACCCGCGGTGGGCAAGCCTTAACGCGTGGTAGGCATTCTGCTCCACCAGGAAGACTGTGACTTTTTGCTCCTTGTTGATCTCCTTGATGACGGCGAAGATCTGCTTCACCAACATCGGCGCGAGGCCAAGCGACGGCTCGTCGAGCAACAAAAGCCGCGGCCGGCCCATCAGCGCCCGTGCGATCGCGAGCATTTGTTGCTCGCCGCCCGAAAGCGTGCCTCCGCGTTGATCGCGGCGTTCCTTAAGAATAGGGTACAGCGCAAACACTCGGTCCACATCCTCCTCGAAGTGCGCCGGATCGGTACTAGAGGCACCCATCTGCAGGTTCTCCAACACGGTCATGAACGGAAAAATACGCCGGCCCTCTGGGGCCTGGGCGATACCTCTCTGGATGATCTCGTGGGTGCGCAATCGGCCGATGTCTTCGCCATCAAAAACGATTTTCCCTTTGGCCGCACGTGGATTGCCGCAGATAGTCATCAGCAGGGTGGACTTGCCGGCGCCGTTGGCGCCGATGAGGGTAACGATCTCGCCTTCATGTACCTCCACGTCAACGCCTCGCAGCGCCTCGATATTGCCGTAGAAGGTGTGGATACCGGAAGCCTTCAGCATTTCAATCAGGCCCTTGTGTGTTCCTAGTTCTTTTGCAGGTCGCGAGCGATCTCGGCCGGGAGCTCCTCTTCGTCTTCTTCACCGAGGTAGGCCCGAATGACGGCTGGATCGCTGCGTACAAATTCGGGTGTGCCGTCGGAAATCTTGCGCCCGTAGTCAAGCACGACGATGTGATCCGAGATCCCCATCACCACGCTCATGTCGTGTTCAATGAGCAAGATACCGATCTTGTGTTCATCACGGATAAAGATCAGCAGCTCGTTCAGTTCCGCCGATTCTCTCGCGTTGAGACCGGCCGCCGGCTCGTCCAGACATAAAAGCACCGGTCGGATACCCATGGCACGCGCGATCTCGAGCCGCCGCTGGTCACCGTAGGGCAGGTTTCCAGCCTCCCAGTCGGCGCGCTCGGTCAACCCGGTCCGATCGAGCCAGTATCGCGCCAGCTCGACGGCCTCTTTCTCCGCGTCCTTATAGCGTTTGAGCCCCAGCAGACCGTAAACGGTATAGCCGGATGCCTTCATTAGCTCATTGTGCTGGGCAAGGATGAGGTTCTCGAGCACGGACATGGCCGGAAACAGCCGAATGTTCTGAAAGGTGCGCGCCACCCCCGCATGCTGGGGAATGTGGAAGCCCTCCATTCGCTCCAATTGGAAATCTCCCTTGGTCGGGTGGTGCAGCACGAGCCGCCCTACCGTCGGCTTGTAAAACCCGGTTAAACAGTTGAACACCGTTGTCTTGCCGGCACCGTTAGGCCCGATGATAGCCGTGATCTGCTTGTCAACCGCTTGGAGTGAGACGTCGTCGATCGCCACCAGGCCGCCGAATCGCATGCTAAGGTGTTCGACAGTCAACAGCGGCATCCCGCCCCGTGTGGTGGCCGCTTTAGCGCTCATTTGTTGTCCTCCGTCGGAGGTCCCCGTGCGGACAGACGAATAGTCGGTTCCCGATGTGCCAGAAGCCCACGCGGTCGCCAAACCATGATCATCACCATGGCCCCGCCAAATGCCAACATGCGGTACTGATGGAGCTCACGGAAGAACTCGGGCATACCGATGAGCAAGATGGCGGCGAACACCACGCCAATCTGGCTACCCATACCGCCTAGCACAACGATGGCGAGAATGATCGCCGATTCAATAAAGGTAAAACTCTCCGGGCTAATAAACCCCTGCCGGGTGGCGAAGAAGGAACCGCCAAACCCACCGAACATGGCACCGATAGCAAAGGCGGTTAACTTGGTATTCCGTGGGTTTATGCCTAAGCTGCGGCACGCGGTCTCATCCTCCCGCAGTGCCTCCCAGGCGCGTCCTACCGGTAGTTTGCGGATACGCAGGGTGAACGCGTTGGTAATCAGCGCCAGGATCAGGATCAGATAGTAAAGAAAGATGATGCGGTGGATCGGCGCATAGCTGAGATCAAAGAAGGTATGGAACGTCTCTGTCCCTTCCGGAGGGTCGCGGATGAACGGCAAGCCGAAAAAGCTCGGCCGTGGGATGCCGGAGATACCATCGGGTCCGTTGGTGAAGTCGTACCAGTTGAGCAGGATGATACGGATCATCTCGCCGAAACCAAGGGTAACAATGGCAAGATAATCGCCCCTCAATCGCAACACGGGGAAACCGAGCAGGAGGCCGGCGAAGGCGGCCATGATGCCGGCGAATGGCAGACATATCCAGAAGCCCAAATCCATGTACGTCGCGAGAAGCGCATAGCTGTAAGCGCCAACGGCATAAAATGCGACATATCCCAGATCCAGAAGTCCGGCAAGACCCACCACGATATTCAGTCCCCAACCCAGCATGATGTAGGTAGCAACCAGGATCGCGATGTCCAGCAACCGGCGGTCGGCCATCGGTAGCAACGGAAGGATGACCGCAAAGCCCAAGAGCAACGGTCCGAAGAAGGTTGCCACCCGCTGCACACGGGCGCCGACGCGGTCCATCGTCTGCTCGCGTCCCGCGCCGGCTCTCGCCTTGGTTTCGTGCCGATATGCCCATCCTGCGCGGCCCGCCAGAATAAAGGCGACGATTGCGAGCAACCAGTTAACGATGACGCTGCCGAACGGCAGGAAGCGCTCAAGGCCGGTTTCGGGTGCGAAAATCTGTTGGTAAAGCAAGAGAATGATCAGAAGGACAGCGAACGGCAGCGCCGTTATCAGGACCGGAAAGGGACGGCCTTCACGGAGCAGGATTAAGCCTACGCGTCCAAGGAAGGCGACAACTGCCGCGGCCACGACCCCGCCAAACCGCGTGATGATGGCGAGCCCGCCGGGGACATCTTCGGTTTTGAAGCCAACAAGGCTCAGGGCAAGGGCAAAGACAACACCGGCGACGATCCCCGCGTCCTTGAATATAAAGGGAAGGTCAAGCGGCCTTGGCGCTTTTGCAACGCGGGTCGCAACTGCCATGGTCTCAGACCTTCTCGATATCCGGCTTGCCCAACAGACCCGTCGGCCGGAGTATCAGCACCAGAACCAGGACGGAATAGGCGGCGACGTCCTTGTATTCAACCGTAAAGTAGGCGGACCAGAACGCCTCGATGAGACCAATTAGTAGGCCGCCCAGCATGGCTCCGGGCAAGGAGCCGATGCCCCCCAGCACCGCCGCCGTGAAGGCCTTAATGCCGGCGAGGAATCCGATAAAGAAATCGATTACACCGTAATTTATCAGGAACATCAGACCCGCGACCGAGGCTAACGACGCACCCATCACGAATGTCAGCGAGATGGTTCGATCCACATCGATGCCAACCAGGGCGGCCATGCCCAGGTCTTGTTGACAGGCGCGTTGGGCGCGACCCAGAGCAGTACGATTGATCATGAGCGTGAAAACCACCATCAGGCCCAGGGTCAATATCATGATAAACATTTGCAGGTAACTGAAACTAACCACGAAATCGCTCTCGGTCAGGAGCCTAATGCCACCGCTAATCACCGGCTGCAACGGCTTTACACGAGCGCCTTGCAGGAGCTGGACGTAATTTTGTAGAAATATGGACATACCGATGGCCGTGATGAGCGCCGCCAACCTGGGAGAGCGGCGTAATGGGCGATACGCGACGCGCTCTAGTGCCCAGCCATACACGGAAGTCAGCAGCATAGTCGTTATTAGTACGACTACTAGCGCCAGCGGCACCCATCCCATGCCGATGAGTCCAAGGATCAGGAAGGTAATGATCGAAATGAAGGCGCCGATCATAAAGATCTCGCCGTGAGCGAAGTTGATCATGCCGATGATGCCGTACACCAGCGTGTAGCCAATGGCAATCAAGCCGTAGATCATGCCAAGTGTCAGCCCGTTAATGAGTTGTTGCAGAAAATATCCCATCAGTGTTGTCTTCCAGGTTTACACCGCCGATCTGGACAGTCTCGGCGCCTCGGATTTGGCAATGACCCGTAATCCACACCGCTTAATACCAAACATTGTGGTGTTGCCGCTGATGTGTTCCCCGATTCCAAGCCTTTGCTGTCGTTCTTAGTGGCAGGGCTTAGCTTACACAGTTTCGGTCGCTAGCAGAACTGTTAGGTGGTTTGCCGGCTTGCCATTCACCGAAAGCGCTTGCGCGTGATGGATAGCGAACGAGAGGTGAAGGGTGTCGTCGGGCCGGGCGCGCAGGCCAGTGACGGACGTACCGCGTGGTAAGTGGCAGGCGTACCAGTCGCGTTTTACGCGGCGGATGCCGCCTGGACCACGGGCGTTTCGGCTACCCGCAGGGTGTGCACCTCACTCAAGGCGACAGACAGCATGGCAAAGTCCACCGTATCGCTGGCCTTGAGGTCGGACACCCGTTCCATGAATCGATCGACGACCAGCTGGTTTTGCTCGACCCAGTTATCCACTAGCGCCTTGGGACGCATGGCACCGCCCGCCTTGCGCAGTACGTCTGCGGTGAGGTAGCGCTGCTGGATGTGCAGATCGTTGCGCAACGCCGACTTCGCCAGCGTATGCCAATGATTGGGCGTCTTTAAGGCGGCGATGCCTTCGCGTAGCCACTGCAGGTCCAGACGCGCGCCCAGATCGAAGTACAGGGCCGCGACAAACGGAACGTCGCGTTTGCCGATTTTGGCGACTTCGATAATATCCAGGGCTGAGGACAAGGACACAAGGCCGGAGACACGGAGGGCCAATTCAGACGGAATGCCCTCCGAACAGAGGTGTTTGTGTCTTTGTTTTACCGTCAGGCGATTCTCGGCGGCCAACGGCTTGGGGAAGCTATCCGCGAGTTCCCGCACCCCGGTTTGGAAATAGGCGACCGTGGACGCGATGTCCAGTGGTGGACGCCGGTTCCGTAGCAACCACAGTGTAGCCCGCTCAAGAAGGCCGCCCGTGTCCACCAGCATCTGCATCTGCGCCTGCGCCGCAACCTTATTGTCCAGTGACTCGATCTCGCTCCACAGGTCGTGAATACCGAAGATCTCGTGCGCAGCCGTATAGGCCCGTGCGATATCCGGGGACGTCGCCCCTGTTTCCTCCTGCATGCGAAACGCAAACGTGGGACCGACGCGGTTGACCATGCTGTTGGTAATGTGCGTGGCAATAATTTCGCGTCGTAGGCGATGATCGCTCATTTCTTTGCTAAAGCGTTCCCCGAGTCGTTTAGGAAAATGCCGCGGAAGCTCATTGGAGAGGTACGTATCCTCCGGCACATCCGAAGCCAGCAGCTCGTCGTAGAGCGTCATTTTGCTGTAAGCAAGCAGCACCGCTATTTCCGGTCGTGTGAGCCCCTCTTGTGCGGCCAGGCGATCAGCGATGGATTTAGTATTCGGAAGAAACTCACCCTCGCGGTCGAGTTTGCCATGGCGTTCTAGGCGTCGAATGAAACGGGCGTGCTCGGCCAGTAGCGCTGACGCCTGCATGGCGGCGATGCTGATCGCCTGTGTTTGACCATAGTTATCGCCCAGCACTAGTTCGGCGATGTCGTCAGTCATGTCAGCCAGCAACCGGTTGCGTTGCTTGCGCGTCATGTCGCCGTTGGTAACGATTGCGTTTAGCAAGATCTTGATGTTGACCTCATGGTCGGAGCAATCGACGCCGGCGGAGTTGTCAATGGAATCGGTGTACACTTTTCCACCCTTACGCGTATACTCGATTCGCCCTAGTTGGGTTAAGCCAAGGTTACCGCCTTCACCTAGCACACGGCAGCTCAAATCGCGACCGTTGACGCGCACAGCATCGTTTGCCCGGTCTTTAGCATCCATGTGAGTTTCAGACTCGGCCTTCACATAGGTTCCAATGCCGCCGTTCCAAAGCAGGTCGACCGGCGCTTTCAGCATCGCATTGATTAACTCGTTGGGCGTCATGCGGCCTACGTTGACGCGCAGCATTTGCTGCGCCTCAGGAGAGAGCGTTATCGACTTGGCGCTGCGGGCAAACACGCCACCGCCCTTGGAGATCAATTCCTGGTTATAGTCGAGCCAGGTGGACCTTGGCTTTTTGAATAGTCGTTCGCGCTCGCGATACGAGACCTCTGGATCCGGATCCGGATCGAGGAATATGTGGAGATGATTGAATGCCCCGAGCAGCTTGATGTGTCGCGACAGCAGCATGCCATTGCCAAAGACATCGCCCGCCATGTCGCCGATACCGACCACGGTGAAGTCCGTGGTCTGCGTGTCGATACCGATTTCGCGAAAGTGTCGTTTCACGGACTCCCAGGCCCCGCGTGCCGTAATACCCATCTTCTTATGGTCATAACCGGCGGATCCCCCGGAAGCGAATGCATCGCCCAGCCAGAACCTATAGTCCTCGGCTATGCCGTTGGCGATGTCGGAAAATGTCGCGGTGCCTTTGTCCGCCGCAATGACCAGATAGGGGTCATCGCCGTCGTAGCGCACAACGTCTTTCGGTGGAACCACCGCACTGCCCTGCAGATTGTCGGTTATGTCAAGCATGCCCTGAATGAAGGTGCTGTAGCAGGAGACGACTTCCTTCGCTAGCGTATCGCGATCGCCCCCGACAGGAGGTCGCTTGACGACGAACCCGCCTTTCGATCCGACAGGTACGATAACGGCGTTTTTCACCATTTGCGCCTTCATGAGACCCAGCACTTCGGTACGGAAATCCTCGCGCCGGTCGGACCAGCGCAACCCGCCGCGGGCTACCTTCCCCCCGCGAAGATGGACTGCCTCCGTTCGCGGCGAGAACACAAAGATCTCGAACATAGGTCGGGGAAGCGGCATGTTATCGATCTGTGATGGGTCGAACTTGAAGGACAGGTGGAGCTTCAGCTGTCCGTTGGCTTGCTTTTGGAAGAAATTCGTACGCAGTGTCGCCTGGATCGCATTCAGAAAACTGCGCAGAATCCGGTCTTCATCAAGGCTCGTCACGGCATCAATGTGTTCAGTGATCTGTTTGACGAGCTCGACCATGTCGTCGGCGACCTTCTTCGCGTGCCGTGGGTCGAAGCGCCCGTGAAACAGTTGCACCAGTAAGCGCGCGATGCGTGGATGATCCGCAAGAGTCTCGATCATGTATGCATGACTGAAGGGGACGCGTATCTGCAGCAGGTACTTACTGTAGGCGCGCAGCATAACCGTATCGCGCCAGCTCAGACCCGCACCCAGCACGAGACGGTTGAAGCCATCGTTGTCCACCTCACCACGCCAGATGCGCGCGAATGCATCTTGGAATGTCTCGCCCACGTGAGCCGGATCGATTTCGAGACCACGGGCATGAACCATATTGAACTCGTGGATCCAGACGGAATTGCCCTCCCGCGGCCGAATCTCGTAGGGACGTTCGCCGACGACCTTGAGCCCCATGTTTTCGATCAAGGGCAAGGCGTCAGACGGGGGTATAGGTTTACCGCTGGAAAACAGCTTTAGCCGTACGCCACCCTCGGTTTCTACTAACGGGCGATAAAAGGAAATGCCCAGCTCCTCGGTCCCGCGGATACTCTCGATGCGGTCGATGTCGACGGCGCCAGTACGAGCGGCGAAATCTTCCCGGTAGCCGCCCGGGAAGGCGTCGCCGTATTTATTAAAAAGCGTGTTTCCATGCTCTTCCCCGTACCGTTCAATCAGAGCGTCGCGAAGGCTGTCCTGCCAGGAACGTGCTGCCGCCACGATTCGCGACTCGACCTCCTTCACGTCGTAGTCGATGTGAGTACTCGGATCGGTATAAATCAAGAAATGAACGCGTGCCAACACCGATTCCGAGAACAGGGTGTTGAATTCGGCCCCTGTACCGTTAAAGGTTTCCATCAGGATCCGCTGCATGCGAAGGCGAAGCTCGCGGTTATATCGCTCGCGCGGAACGTACACTTGACAAGAATAGAACCGGCCGTAAGTGTCGCGCCGGACGAATAGCCGGATGCGTTGACGCTCTTGCAGCTCCAGGATGCCCATTGCGGTGTTGAACAGGTCGTCCTCGGAAATTTGAAACAGTGCGTCGCGGGGGTAAGTCTCGATGACATTCTGCAACACCTTGCCGGTATGGCTATTGGGCGCAAGCTCCGCACGTTCCATGATCCGATTGGCTTTCTGGCGCAATAACGGGATGTCGTACGTGTTGCGGTTGTATGCCGCCGAGGTAAAGAGACCAAGGATGCAACGTTCGCCGTTTATTTTGCCTTGCCTGTCGAAGCGCTTGATACCTATGAAATCCATGTACGCGGGCCGGTGGATGGTGGCCCGCGAGTTCGCTTTCGTGACCACAAGAAGTTGGGACGATCTGCTGTATTCCTGCATCTCGGTGGGCAGGACAGAAACAACGTCTTTTGCCGATCCCCGCAAGATCCCCAGCTGCGTATCTGGGTTTAGCTGTAGGCTCTGTCCGCCCTTTGGTCGCTTCAGGTCATACTCACAATACCCCAGAAACGTGAAGTGATCAGCCTCGATCCAGCGACAAAACGCCTGTGCCTCGGCGATCTCATCCGCGTTGAGTGTTGGCGGTTTTTTTTCGAGTTCATCTATGATCTCGAGCACGCGCTCGCGCATGGTTCGCCAGTCGGCACAGGCCCGGCGTACGGCATCCAGCACGTCTTGGATCTCGGCTGTTAGTTTTTCGAGTACCTCGGTTTCTGTTTGTCTATCGACCTGAAAATGCATGAACGACTCAGCCGTCCCTTCGTCGCAAACGCTCGGTGGCAACACGTCCAACAACTTGCCGTCCGCACCGCGACGAACTTTGACAACGGGGTGGATTGTCAGATGTATGGTGAGGCCGTGGCGGTTGAGGGCCATGGAAACAGAATCCACCAGAAACGGCATATCTTCCGTGACGATCTCAACGATCGTGTGCGTGGACTGCCAATCGTGTTTTTCGAACTGAGGGTTGTATACGTGCACCTTTGAGACACCGGCGGGTCGTCGCCGGGCAAGGTGCCAGTGTGTAAGCGTCGCCCCGAGCAGATCGAGAACGTTTTGTTTAACGAGATCGTCGGGTGAGACCCACATGTAGTACTGGCGCATGAAGGTCTGAATTTGTTTCTCTCGCCCCTTCGGTAGTTTGGTCTGAGACTCCGAGACCAGTCGATCGATGAGTTCTGAAGTTCTGATATTCAAGTGGACGGACATGACTTCCCCCATTGCCGGCCGGCTGATCCAATGCGCACGGCCTTGACCACATTCCAGCAGCAGCTGTGGTGGCAGCTTGAAACAATTATGCGTTCTGTGGGGGCAAACGTCCACCTGCGCGGGGAATTCTGCTGACATGTGGGCTCGTTAAAGCGGGCGCCCCATCGAAGAGTCTGCCGGGGTGGAGCGCCGGCGGTGAACCGGGAGAGATCCCAAAGCAGCACTGTTGACGAGACCAGGATCCGAGACCACTCTGTAGCAGCTTTAGGTGGTCGACTAGTCGTGCAGGCCAACTGTTTTATGCTAGCACCTCGAACCAGCCAGAGCGGCTTTCACGACGGAGAGTTGCATAACGCTAATGGCCTCACGCATTCGCGAAACTTATAAAGAACTCGCAGACGAGCATCAGCACATCATGATGCTAGTGGAACGACTCAAGCGACATGAGACCGTCTTGCACTTGGTTCCTTTGCTCGAGAAGCTGCACGCCGAGCTCATCGGGCACTTCGCTCGCGAACAGTTTCCGGGTGGACTCTATGAGTCGCTGGGAGCGTATGGCACTGAGTACCATGACGAGCTGCGGATACTCGTTAGCGAGCATTGCCGCATTCTGTCAGCGGTACGGGGTGTGCTGGAACGCGCACGCTTGGCAAATTAGGCCGGTGCAGCGGAGATTCTGAACGACGTTGCGGCCGTGGTGAAAAGCCTGGAAGACCACGAGCACAAGGAACACCGTCTCACGGACAAGGTATTGGAACGCTCACCATAGGCAGTTTGCTGCGCTTTAATGCACGGTGAGTGCTGCTCTGTTGCCTTGCTTGGTCGGCATGCGACCGAGGCGGGCTTTGTGTTGTCCTACATTTTGCCACCCTGTTAGCATTGGCCCTAGTCAACGGCTCTACTGGGCCTCAAGGAGAAACGACAGTGGTGGCGCCGCTTTGGACCCCCCCGCAAGATCGCATCGAGCAGGCAAATCTGACTGGTTTCATGCACGCGGTCCGCGCTCAATGGGGGATCGATGTTGCGGATTATGTCGGGCTGTATCAGTGGTCGATCGACCAGCCGGAGGAGTTCTGGCGATCCGTCTGGTCATTCTCGGATATCGTCGCTGAACGCCAGGGCGAGCGGGCGCTCACGCATGGCGAGCGCATGCCCGGCGCACAATGGTTTCCCGACGCCCGCCTCAATTTTGCTGAGAATCTTTTACGACAGCGAGATGAGCAGACGGCCGTCGTTTTTTGGAGTGAAGACAAAGTCAAACGCGCCCTGAGCTACCGCGCGCTCTACGATCAGGTCTCGCAGCTTGCACAAGCGCTGCGGTCCATGGGGGTCGCTAAGGGTGACCGGGTTGCGGGCTATTTGCCGAACATGCCCGAGACCGTTGTGGCTATGCTTGCAAGCGCCTCCATTGGGGCCGTCTGGTCATCTTGCTCACCCGATTTCGGGGTACAGGGCGTGCTCGACCGCTTTGGCCAGATCGAGCCCAAGGTGTTGTTCAGCTCTGATGGCTACTTCTACAACGGCAAGACACACGATTCGCTGGAGAAGCTGCAGGATATTGTTGTCGACCTGCCGTCGTTGCAGAAGGTAATCGTCGTACCTTATACCTCAAGCCAGCCGTCACTCGTAGGAATCGGGCACGCGACGACGTTGGCAGACTTTATTGCCGACCGTTTAGCAGGCGATATCGAGTTCGCGCAACTGCCGTTCAACCATCCGCTTTATATTCTGTACTCGTCAGGGACGACGGGTGCGCCCAAGTGTATCGTGCACGGCGCTGGTGGCACGTTGATTCAGCACCTCAAGGAGCATGTGTTGCACGTGGATCTCAAACCAGGAGATCGGTTGTTTTATTTCACCACTTGCGGCTGGATGATGTGGAACTGGCTGGTTTCGGGGCTTGCTTCCCGTGCCACTCTCATGCTTTATGACGGATCCCCTTTTTATCCGGACGGCAACATCCTGTTTGATTATGCAGACGAGCAGGGAATAACCGAATTCGGGACGTCAGCAAAGTTCATTGACGCGGTCAATAAGGCCGGACTGACACCGATCAAGACGCATAGGCTCGAAGCACTACGGACAATACTATCGACGGGTTCGCCGCTGGTGCCGGAAAGCTTCGATTTTGTTTACGACAACATTAAGCAGGATGTGTGCCTGTCTTCGATCTCGGGGGGTACCGACATCATCTCGTGTTTCGCCTTGGGTAACCCGCTGTTGCCAGTTTGGCGTGGCGAACTGCAATGTCGCGGTTTGGGAATGCGTGTCGAGGTGTTCGGTGAAGATGGTCAGTCGGTCAAAGGGGAGAAGGGAGAATTGGCATGCACGGCACCGTTCCCGTCGATGCCGGTTGGCTTCTGGAACGATCCCGAAGGAAAAAAATACCGAGCAGCTTATTTCGAGAAGTTCCCTGGAGTTTGGTGTCACGGCGACTATGTCGAGTTGACGGAACATGACGGTGTGATCATCTACGGTCGATCCGATGCGGTGTTGAATCCGGGCGGTGTGCGCATCGGTACCGCCGAAATCTATCGTCAAGCCGAGCAGTTGGACGAAGTCGTTGAGAGCTTGGTGGTCGGTCAGCGCTGGCAGGGCGATGTGCGCGTCGTGCTGTTTGTGCGTCTGCGGGATGATTTGGTGCTCGATGAGGCGCTTCGCCAGAAGATAAAGCTACAGATCCGTCAGAATGCGACACCGCGGCATGTCCCCGCCAAGATAATCCAGGTCGCGGATATTCCCCGCACCAAGAGCGGTAAGATCGTGGAACTGGCCGTGCGCAATGTCGTGCACGGTGAACCCGTGAAGAACAAAGAGGCGTTAGCAAACCCCGAGGTGCTGGATCTATTTAAGGACCTGCCCGAATTACAGCAAGCATAGCCTTAAGCCCGCCGTGGGCTTGAGTGATGGCTGACCAGGAAATCACCTTCCACAAACTGCTTCATCCCATGGACGAACCACTATTCCGGCAGGAGTTGCCTCATTTTGATGACGCGCAGGAATAGAGCGCATCTCAGAAAAATAGCGGATCGGCTGCACGAGCTCATCAAGCCATGCAGGATCACCGGGACATGCCGGCTGAACACATCCGGTCTCAGCTCAAGGCGGTGATCGCCAGCAAGCGCGGGCTAAGATTGTGCCCGCATCAATGATGCAGGATCTGGCTGAGAAATAGCTTTGTGCGGTCAGAGCGCGGGTTGTTGAAAAACTCCTCGGGGTTATTCTCTTCGATGATCTGGCCCTCGTCCATGAAGATGACGCGATTGGCGACCGTTTTGGCAAATCCCATTTCATGCGTGACACAAAGCATGGTCATGCCGCTTTCCGCGAGCTCGACCATCACGTCCAGCACCTCTTTGATCATTTCCGGGTCGAGCGCCGATGTTGGTTCGTCGAACAGCATGGCCTTGGGGTTCATGCACAGCGATCGCGCGATGGCAACGCGTTGCTGCTGGCCACCGGACAGCTGTCCCGGGTATTTCTTCGCCTGCTCGGGAATCTTCACCCGCTCGAGCAATTTCATGGCGGTTTCCTCGGCCTCGCGACGCGGCATCTTGCGCACCCAGATGGGCGCGAGACACACATTCTCGAGCACGCTGAGATGGGGAAAAAGATTGAACTGCTGGAATACCATGCCGACTTCACGCCGGATTTGCTCCACGTGCTTGAGGTCCCCGGTAAGCTCGGTGCCTTCCACAATGAGCTGCCCGCGCTGGTGTTCCTCGAGCCGGTTGATACAACGGATCAAGGTCGACTTGCCGGATCCCGAGGGACCGCAGATGACAATACGCTCGCCCTTGTTGACCGTCAGGTTGATGTCTTTGAGTACGTGGAACGAGCCATACCACTTGTGCATGTCGACCATCTGGATCATGACTTCCGCCGAGACGGTCATCCGCTTTGTCGGTTTGCGCACGTCTTCTTCCATAGTTTCCTCCTCGTAACCTTCTCAGCGCCTCACGTGGTCAACTCAGTGCCCGGTGTGCAGCTTCCGCTCCAGGTACTGGCTGTAACGCGACATGCTAAAGCAGAAGATCCAGAAACCAAAGCCGACGAAGACATAGCCTTCGACGGAGAAACCGAGCCAGTTCGGATTAGTGGCCGCAAGTTGGGCCATGCCGAGAAAATCAAACAGGCCGATGATGAGTACCAGGGTGGTGTCTTTGAAAAGCCCGATAAACGTGTTGACGATGCCTGGGATTACTATCTTAAGCGCCTGTGGCAACACGATGAAGCTCATCATCTTCGGGTAGCTCAGCCCCAGTGCTTGGGCTGCCTCGAATTGGCCTTTGGGAATGGCCTGTAACCCCCCGCGCACCACCTCGGCCATATAGGCGGCGGAGAAAAGCATCACGCCGATCAGCGCCCGCAACAATTTATCGAACGTCATGCCCTCGGGCATGAACAACGGAAACATGACCGACGACATGAAAAGCACCGTGATCAACGGCACGCCGCGCCAGAACTCGATAAAACCAACGCAGACTGCCCTGATAATCGGCATGTTCGAGCGTCGTCCGAGGGCTAGCACGATGCCGATGGGGAGCGAGGCGACGATACCGACGATGGCGATGACCAGGGTCAGAAACAGGCCGCCCCATAGCGGCGTCTCGATGTCGGGCAGCGCGGTTTCTCTTAGGCCGGCAAAGAGAGGCTCGGCGTTCGCGGTCCAGTCCAGGCTACCGAAGTTGAGGAAATCCGGCGGGCCTGCAAACACCAGATAGGCGATCACGAGATAGGCGGGCAACAGCAACCGCCCCAGCCGCCCGGGCAGGCCCGCGAACTTGTCATAACCCCAGGGACAGATAGCAGCCAGCGCCAGCATCGCCGCCGTCAAAGCCATAGCCCAGGGGGGTGACGCCCCTGCGGTCTCATGCCAGGCCCACAGCGGCAGCATGAAGCCGATAAAGGCGAGCACGGCGACCACAAGGCATAACTGCCAGAAATTGTCGGCAATCGAGGCGCGCCAGGGGGATAGCATCAGGCTTGCCGCCAGCGCGACGGCCGGCAGGGTGGCGAGCATCACACCGACGACAGCCGCCCAGCCCGGAGCACCGTAGAGCAGGCCGGCGGTCCAGGTGGATGGCGCCGACAAGCCCCAAAGCGGCACCAGGACGAGCAGTATGATGGAGACGATGGCAGTTCGTTCCCGCCAGACCCCAAGAAGCGGTAGCAACGCGAGTATGCCAAGCGCCATGGCTGAGAGCACCATCAGCCGGTACGGCCACGCCTCGACCGCCTCCCGGGAAAATCCGGCGAACAGATAGAGCGCCATCATTGGGTACACCACCAACAGAAACAGCCCGACCCAGTGCTTCCAGGGGAAACGGGGGATCAACAGTAGGACCATCCCGGCCGCGAGCACGATATAAGCTATGTTTATCCGCCAAAGTTCTTCATCGGGGTAACGCCCGTACATAAGCTGCTTGAACCATACGTGGATAAACACCCAGCAGGCGCCCTCGCGGCTGCAGGCCTCACGCGTGTCGCCGACCCAGTCAGCATCGATGAATGCCCACTGGATGACCCCGGGAACAAGCAGATAGACGATATAAAGCGCGAGGATCGTGAGGCCTACGTTCAACCACGACGAGAACAGGCTTTCGCGAAGCCAGCCGATCACGCCGACCGTCGTTACTGGTGGCGGCAGGTCGGGGTGCTTGCCGGGCTCGTAGTGCCGCGTCTGCTCAGTCATGGCCTATCGCTCCACCAGCGCCATCTTCCTGTTGTACCAGTTCATAAACGCCGAGATCAGCAGACTGAGGGTGAGATACACCGCCATGGTAATACCGATGATCTCTACCGCCTGTCCGGTCTGCATGAGCACGGTGCCGGCGAACACCAGCACGAGATCGGGATAGGCGATGGCGGCTGCCAGTGACGAGTTCTTGGTGAGATTCAGATACTGACTGGTCAGCGGCGGGATGATGATCCGCAGCGCCTGCGGGATGATCACCAGCCGCAGCGTCGGTCCGGGCCGCAGGCCCACCGCATAGGCGGCCTCGGTCTGACCGTGACTGACGCCCATGATGCCGGCACGCACGATCTCGGCGATAAAGCTGGCGGTGTACATGGAGAGCGCCAAAACGAGCGACACGAACTCCGGAATCATTTCCATGCCACCCTTGAAGTTAAAGCCCTGAAGAACCGGGTAATCCCAGCTGAGGGGAAAGCCCGTAACCGCGGCAGCAAGCACTGGTAGCCCCACCAGGATCCCCAGGGAGACGTAGACGGTATGGAACTGTTGGCCGGTTTGTTCTTGCCGTTTGTGTGCCCAGCGTGCGATAAAAACCACGGCGACGATGGCGATGACAATGGCTATCGGTATCGCCATGAAACCCGGCTCGAAGATCGGGCTGGGCGAAAAAAGTCCGCGATTGTTGAGGAAGAAAGCATCGAACAGCGAGACGCTCTGCCGTGGACCCGGCAACGTCCTCAGCACCGCAAAGTACCAGAAAAAGAGCTGCAGAAGCAGCGGAATGTTCCGCAGCGTTTCGATGTACACCGCGGCCAGCTTGGCAATCAACCAATTGCGTGAAAGCCGGGCGACACCGACGATGAAACCAAGAATCGTGGCGAAGACGACGCCGATGGCGGAGACCAGGATAGTGTTGATCAAGCCGACGGCGAAGGCCCGGAAATAGGTGTTTTCCTCCGCATACTCGATAAGGCTCATGGAGATGCTGAACCCGGCGGTTTTGCCCAGAAAAGCAAAGCCGGATGCAATGCCTTGTCTGGCCAGGTTGGCCAGGGTGTTGTTGACCAGGAAGATACAGAGCAGGATGATGCCACCGAGCACAAGTACCTGGAAAAATATGGCCCGATAACGCGGGTCGTTCCAGACCGGTGGTTTTGCCGGCGGTTTCGCCAGCGGTAGGGCTTCTCTTTTCTCCGCGGCCAAGGATCGCCTCCGGATTCGTTCTAAGGCCCCGAGGGACAAACAAGAAAGTGTGCCCGGCCCGAGGCCAGGCACACTCCATTACGTCTTCTTACGTTTCTAGAGACTGTTGCTAGCGTACGGGCATGGCGTACTGCAGACCGCCATCCTTCCACAGTGCGTTCACCCCACGCGCTAGTCCCAGCGGCGTATTCGGGCCTACGTGTTTGTCGTAAACCTCGCCATAGTTGCCGACTTCCTTGATGACATCGTAAGCCCATTCGCTTTTCAGACCGAGGTTTTTGCCCAGATCGCCCTCTTTACCGAGCAGGCGCTTGACAACCGGGTCTTTCGACTTACTCCGCATCTTTTTCACGTTCTTGGAACTTACGCCATACTCCTCGGCTTCGACCATGGCGAAGAGCGTCCACTTGACGATGTCCAACCACTGATCATCGCCGTGACGCACGACCGGTCCGAGCGGCTCCTTGGATATGATCTCGGGCAGCACCATGTGAGCGTCCGGGTTCTTGAGCTTGAGACGTTGTGCGGCGAGACCGGATCGGTCCGTCGTGTAAACGTCGCAGCGCCCGGCGTCATAGGCGGCCACCACTTCGTCGGCCTTCTCGAACACCACCGGCTTGTAGTCCATGTTGTTGGCACGGAAGAAGTCGGCCATGTTGAGCTCGGTGGTGGTGCCGATATTAACGCAGACCGAGGCGCCGGTGAGTTCCTTCGCGCTTTTTATGCCAAGTTTCGTTGGTACCATAAAGCCTTGGCCGTCATAGTAGTTGATCCCAGCGAAGTTAAGACCTAGTGCGGTGTCACGCACCAGGGTCCAAGTCGTGTTCCGCGACAGCAAATCGACCTCACCCGATTGCAGAGCGGTGAAGCGTTCCTTGGCCGAAAGTGGCGTGTACTTGACCTTGTCGGCCTTGCCGAAGATGGCGGCGGCGATAGCGCGACAGACATCGACGTCGATGCCGGTCCAGTTCCCCGCCTCATCGGGGTTCGAAAAGCCGGGTAGCCCCTGGCTTACACCGCATTGAACAAAGCCTTTGCGTTTGACATCGTCGAGCGTGGCCGCCTGTACCACCCCGACCACTGCATACGACGCCAGCGCGGCAGCTACGGCAAGAGTTCTAGCGAAATTCATGATGACCCCTCCAGTTAGTGTCAATTTGTTAGTTGCCTGACAGATTCACCCGTCAGCCGCTGCGCGACCAGTGGGTGCTGTTCAGGGGCGACAAGCTAGCACACCCGCTGCGGCGCACTCAAGTCATTTCGGCAATACGGAGCTAGCAAATTGCAGGCGTTATGGTCTGGCCCGACTTCGTGGTAGCGCGGAACGAGATGTGGACTACCGATGACGGCAGCGATATCCTCAGTTATCGGTGTGTGGCGTGTTGCCGCTGACTGAGCTTCTTGTTTTGTCTAGATAATCTAACTTGTTCTGAGGGTAAAAGACCATGGATTTTAGAGAGCGCGCGCAGAGTACTGCAAAAGCAGTCTGCGGAATTCTCCAGGCCGAGCCGTCGAGTGACCTGCAGAAGCAGGTGGCCGATGTCATCGAGCGAGCTATGATCGATACGGTGCTTGAAGACGGGGAGCGCTGCGCCAAGGTGGCCATGGATTGCTGCTCCGCTGACCGCGATCTCGCACACAAGGTTGCCGAGGAGATCCGCCGCACGCAGACTGCGCTGATAGCCAATCTTTCGAGCATGCGCTGAGTGGCACAGTCGCCCTGTCGCCACAGGATGGATCGCCAGGGTAATGGCCTAGATTCCGGGCAAGCCGACGCACGGCAGCGATCATCGTATGATCCCCAGCCAACGCCATCTCTTTGAGCTGCCAGATGACGTCGCCTACCTGAACTGTGCATATTTTTCACCGCTCATGAAGACCGTTATCGAGGCAGGTCGGCGGGCGGTCAACTATAGAGCGCGGCCGTGGGAGATTACCTCCCGGGACTTCTTTACCACCTCTGATTCGACGCGATCGCTTTTCGCACGACTCATCAATGTGCGGCCTGACGACGTAGCCATCGTACCGTCGGTGAGTTACGGTATAGCGATCGCAGCACGTAACCTGCCGGTGGCACGCGGCCAAACCATCGTGCTGCTCGACGAGCAGTTTCCATCCAATGTATACGCCTGGCACGAAGCCGCGAAGCGCGCGGGGGCGGAGATTATGACGGTGCCACGGCCACGGGACGGGGATTGGACCGCCGCTACACTCAGCGCCATCACCGAACGCTCGGCAGTGGCTGCGCTTCCCAATTGTCATTGGACTGATGGTGGACTCTTGGATCTGTCGCGAATCGCACCGCACTGCCAACAGCTCGGCGTGCCGCTGGTGCTTGACCTCGCCCAGTCGGCGGGCGCACTGCCTTTTGACGCAGCCAGGGTCCAGCCCGATTTTGCCGTTGCACCGAGCTACAAGTGGCTTATGGGGCCCTACTCGTTGGCTTTCCTTTATGTGGCGCCGAAATGGCAGGCCGGTGAGCCGCTCGAGCACAATTGGATTGCGCGCGAAGCGAGCGAGGACTTTGCTGACCTCGTCATGTACAGAGATCGATTTCAACCGGGGGCGCGTCGCTTCGACATGGGCGAGCGCGCTAACTTCCAGTTGCTGCCCATGGCCGAGGCCGCCATGTGTCAGCTCTTGGAATGGGGCGTACCACAAATCGCCGACACGCTTGCGCACAGGACCGCGGCTATCGTCAAGCGTGCGCAGGCGCTAGGACTTACCTCTGCCCCCAATAAGCTGCGGGCAGGACATTTTTTGGGATTGCGCTTTCCTGATGGTGTGCCAGTCGGTTTGATGGACAAGCTCAGCGCCGAGAGGGTTTGCGTGAGTGTGCGTGGCGACTCGATGCGTGTCACGCCGCATGTCTACAACACACCGGCCGACGTCGACCGGTTGTTCAGTGTGTTAACAGCAGTGCTTTAGTCCGAGGGAATCCTCGTTTGTACTTTGCATAGTTTACAGAGGCGTCGCGCAAGCTCATTTGATGCTCGCGGCTTTGGTATTCTCTTTGTTTGAAAATCGATGGAAACTCGATGAGCATCGACGTCGCCCGCGCACGCGCCGAGACGCCTGGCTGTAGAAACCGCATCCACTTCAACAATTGCGGTGCGGCGTTGATGCCACAACCCGTCATCGACGCGGTCAAAAACCATCTTGAGCTCGAGGCCGCCATCGGTGGCTACGAAGCGGCTGACCGAGCCGTGGACGAGATTAGAGCGGTCTACGCTTCTATCGCGCGGCTGTTGAACTGCAGTCCGGATGAGGTCGCCATCGTGGAGAACGCGACCCGCGGTTGGGACATGGCATTTTACGCCATGCACTTCGAACCGGGTGATCGTATTCTGACCGCAACAGCCGAGTACGCGTCGAACTACATTCCTTTTCTGCAGGTAGCGCGCAAGCGCAGTGCGGTTGTCGAGGTCGTGCCGAATGACGAATCCGGGCAGCTCTGTGTCGAGCAGTTGCAACGGATGATCGATGAGCGTGTGAAACTTATCGCCGTTACCCATGTGCCAACAAATGGCGGGCTCGTGAACCCAGCGGCGCAAATCGGGGCGGTGGCCAGGCAACACGGCATTCCATTCCTGCTCGACGCTTGCCAGTCGGTGGGGCAGTTGCCCCTCGACGTGCAGGCGATGGGCATCGACATACTCAGCGCCACGTCGCGGAAGTTTCTGCGAGGACCGCGCGGCGCCGGCTTTCTTTACGTCAGGAAAGCATGGATCGAACGGTTAGAGCCGCCTTTTCTCGACCTGCACGCCGCCGATTGGACGGCACCTGATCGGTACGAGATCCGTCAGGACGCAAGGCGGTTTGAAAATTGGGAGTGTAATGTTGCCGCAAAGATCGGGCTCGGCAACGCCGTCGACTACGCGCTAAGTTGGGGGGTCGAGGCCATACATACGCGCGTGAACGAGCTCGCGGAACACCTCAGGGAGCGGCTTCACGCGATCCGTGGGATCCGAGTCCGTGACCAGGGCGTGCAAAGATGTGGCATCGTTTCCTTTAGCGCAGCCAACCGAGAACCAATCGCCATCGTCCAGGCGCTGAGAACCCGCGGCATTAATACCAGTGTCTCCGACGCGCCGAGCACGCGGCTTGACATGGAAGCGCGTGGCCTAAGCGCGGTCGTTCGCGCGGGGATCCATTACTACAATACTGAAGAGGAGATCGCCCGCTTCAGCGAAGCACTCGAAACGCTGCTTTAAGCGAGCGCAGAACCTAGCTGGGTTGACACGGCTACTCTACGATGATTCTTAACGTGTAATTCGCTCGGGTCTGGTGCGTTCGCTGCAACCAGACATAGTAACCACCGCGATAACGGGTCACCTCTTTGAAAACGGCCGGCGCGCTTACTTTTTTGCCTGAAAGCTGAACTTCTGTCCGCCGATCGAGGCTTCGGCCATGACCCCGCCTGTTGCCATACTAAAAATAGCGACCCCTTTACTGTAATCTGCATCGGCTGCAGCGCCAGATTCCGCCGCGTTCGCGGTGGCTTGGGCGGCAAACTTGAGGCTGCCGTTGATGAGCGTGTCGAGCGACTCCTTGTTCTTGAAAAAGATCATCTCGCTATAGGTCTTGCCGCCCGCCTGTAGCCCGAACGTCCCCTGCGACACCTTGGCACGACCAATGATCTTGCCTTTGCGATAAACGACACCGTTGCCGTGGGCGCCACCGACGATCAGACCGCCTTTGGTAATGTTCGGAAAGACGACGTAGCCATAGGCCTCCTTGAAAAAAGCCTTCAAGCTCGGGTCCTTCTTCTTGAAAGCCCCAATTGCTTGCTCGGCATTCTTCAACAACTCTTGGTCTTTTCTCGGGTCCCAACCCTGTGCCCATAGCGTCGTTACGGCGACGAAACCGAAGATCATGAGGGTGGAAGCGGTGAGTGTTTTCATAGGTACTCCTTTAGTGGTTTTTAGTAGTTTCAAAAAACGCAGGCGCGCCTCCAGTATGAGCCGCGGCGCCGCTGTGGGTGACCGGAGTATGCCGCAAGTATGGGCGCGCGTATACAGCTTGCGTGCTATGACGCACCGAGGATTGTGAACGTTTTGTTACGCTACTTCTTTGGCTTGAAACCGAACTTCTGCCCGCCGATCGAGGCTTCGTACATGAGACCGCCGTTCGCCATGGTGAATATGGCCACGCCTTTGTAGTAACCGGCGTTGGCTCCCACCCCTTTACCGGCGGCAATCGCCGTGGCCTGGGCCGCGAATTTGAGATTGCCATCCGTGAGCCGTTTTAGCACCCGTGATTCGGCACCGGTGATAGAAGGCGGGGATACGTTACTGTTCGATGACCCACGGCTCGGCTTGCGCTGCCGCCACCCACTCCTGCATGGCCGGCCACTGCCAAACGGCCTCCCGGTAGGCTGCGGCGACAGGGTCAAGGTCCACGCTATAGGTCACGAAGCGGCTTACGACTGGGGCATACATCGCGTCCGCGATCGTGAACGGACCAAAAAGGAAGTCGCCGCCATTGCCAAAGCGCTCGCGGCAGTCAATCCATATGGCCACAATGCGGCGAATGTCAGCGTCGACTTGAGCGCTGCTTTGCTTCATCGGGTAACGCGCACGCGTGTCCATTGGCAGGTGCGCGCGAAGCGCAGCAAATCCTGCGTGTATTTCTGCGCTGACCGCCCGCGCAACTGCGCGCGCTGTCAGTTGCTTTGGCCACAGATTCGCGGACGGAAACAACTCCGCCAGGTATTCGGCGATCGCAAGCGACTCCCAAATCGTGTAATCGCCATGTCTTAGTACGGGTACCCGGCCGCTCGGCGAATGGGTGCGAATGCGCTCCTTGGTACTGGCCTGATCGAGCGGGATGACGCTCTCATCGAAGGTTGCCCCGCTGTGTTTAAGCACCAACCACGCCCGCAGCGACCAGGAAGAATAGTTTTTGTTGCCGAGGTAAATGTGCATGTGCTTTGTTTCAACCCCAATCTGTTCGCGCGGGCGGCTGCGGCAAGGTATCTGCAGCGACGGCTGCTATCCTTAACGAATGGTTGATGGTAACCCCGTTTTAGTCGAAGTGTCGCGCGGTGACATGATCGAAAGCCAGCATCGCGGCGCGGTGGCCGTGGTTGATGCCGCCGGTCGGGCAATCGCCGTCTGGGGTGACATCGATAGCCTCGCTTATGCCCGCTCAGCGATTAAGCCGCTTCAGGCCTTGCCACTAATTGAAAGCGGCGCTGCCGACCGATTCGGATTAGGAGATGTAGAAATCGCGCTCGCCTGTGCTTCGCATATCGGGGAGCCGGAGCATGTTGAAGCCGTCGCTCAATGGTTGGCGCGGATCGGGCTTGGCCCGCAGGACTTGGAGTGCGGGGCCCATCTGCCACTCAATGAACGCGCAGCGACCGAGTTGCTACGTGCGGGTGGTACGCCATCGGCGCTACATAACAACTGCTCGGGAAAGCATGCGGGATTTCTGTGCACGGCGGTACACCTGGGCGAACCAACGCGCGATTATAGCCGCGCTGACCACCTAGTACAGCAACGAGTACGACGTGTGCTGGAGGATATGAGTGGCGCGTCGCTCACCGAAGCGCCGGCTGGCATCGATGGCTGTGGCATCCCGGTGATTGGTATGTCACTACGCGGGACCGCGACAGCGATGGCTCGACTCGCGTGTCCCGCAAAGTTCCCACCTCAGCGCGCCGCTGCCGCCGAGCGTGTGCTTCGGGCGATGAGAACAGCACCCGACATGGTCGCAGGTAACGGGCGCTTCTGCACCGAGTTAATGCGGCTCATCGGCGCCAGCGCAGTGGTGAAGACAGGAGCAGAGGGCGTTTTTACTGCTGTGCTGACGAAACAGGGGCTTGGCGTAGCACTGAAGATCGACGATGGCGCGCCGCGTGCGGCTGAGGTGGCGATCGGCGCCCTGATGGTGCATCTGGGCGTGCTCGATGATCGTACACGGGCGGCACTGGTCGATCACCTTCAACCGCACATTCGTAATTGCCCCGGTATAATCGTTGGATGCCTGCGCCCGGCAGAAGGATGGCTCGCGTAAAAGCAGATTCAAGCTGCAAGATACAAGATGCAAGTTACCGGTTGGAATGTGCCTCCGCCTAGCACTCACTCGTATCTTTATGAATCTGAATTTCTTGTATCTTGTGATTTGTATCTTGTACCTGTTCCTTTATTTGTTATTTGCAACTTCAAACTTGCTACTTAATTTTTGTGTTTGCCGCTTCCCACTTCTCAACAGGCTCGCCCGCACGAGCTAACACCAGTAGGTTTCCGGCCAGCACCGTCGCGACCCCAATAAGTGCCGGCACGGTCCAGCGATATCCCTCAAACAGCGTTGACAGCGTGAGCGCTACGATCGGGAAAAGCACGCCGGCATAAGCCGCTCGGTCGGCGCCAATGCGCCCCAGCAGGCTTAAATAACACCCAAAGGCAATAATGGACGCGAATACGGCCAAATATAACAGTGAGCCGATGTAACCGGTTGACCAGTCGAACCCCAGCTCCGCGTCTATTTATCAAGGCCGCCACGAACGTGAAGGCGGCGCCGTAGGCCATGCCAAAGGTGTTGGTTTCGATCACCGGTAACCCCTGACGCTGGTTACGAAGCGCAACCATGTTACCGAGAGAAGCCGCCCAGGTCGCTAGCATGGCTAGTCCGACACTGGTTAACGCCGTGCTCGAAACATCGAGGGTCGCAATCTCCGGCCAAAACACGAGCGCGATACCTACGAGACCCAAGCTGGCACCCGCAACCACGCGTGCACGTACTGGCATTCTAAATATAACCGCCCCGTTGATAATGTTCATAAACACGATGGTCGAGAACACGACAGCCACCAACCCGCTCGTCAAATGTTGGATCGCAAAATAGAACAAGATGTAGTTGAGACTAAAAAGAAAAAAACCCTGCAGTGCCATGAAGCCGTGATCCCGTCGTCCGAAGCGCAGACGCCGAGCCGTTGCCAGGCAAAAAACAACAAGCACAAAAGCTGCCAAGGCAAACCGATAGCCGACTGACCATATCGGGTGAACGACCTCAAGTTGCAGCGTGATAGCAAACCAACTCGATCCCCAGATAAGCACAGTGATGCTATACAGCAGGTAAATCGGCACTCTAGTTCCGTAATCGTCGCTTTTTGTCACGAACAGTTGGGAATCGAGTTTATCACTACGGGAATAGCTTGCGCTCAAGCTATTAACAGGACACTAACTGAGATCAGAGACGAGTGATGTCGTTAGACGGGTAACGGCGGTGCCACCGCCGACTCACTGCGGCAAGCAACGTCGTGTGTTTTCGTAACCCTTGGCCAGGAGATCCTCCGCGCGGGGCACTTTATCGTCAAGCGAGGTCAACAGGGTCGTTATATACTGCTGGAGTCCGGCCAGTTCAACGCTGTCGCGCCAGCGTTCGGTGGATAGACTGACCGCGTGCAGCATGTTGACCGGTGGCATGGGTGACTTCGGCCGCGCCTCGTCAGGCAATTGCCACATGTACAAGCGGAAGAGGATACGCGGCGCACACTGTGTAAGCTTAGCCATCACCTGTTTCACCTCGCCGGAGAGGAAGTTCGGCGGAAAGCGGTTTTCTGTCTGATGACAGGTCGCGCAATATCGATAAAACGTGCGCAGGGCGCCCTTGTGTTCCACAGCAGCACGCAGCTGTGAGTCGCTGTTCACGTCGCCGATCTCCGCCTGTACAGGCGGCATATTGCTCCGCTCGTCACAGCACCAGTTTGTCGGCGTTAACCCTAGCTGCGAAAATAGCGCCTGCATCGCTTTTGTGCCCCGAAACGGTTCGCTAGAAAACACGTCGATCCGCTTTTCGTCCGACTGCCGCACGAGGGCGGCAATGGCGTCATTTACCGGCGAGAAATCCTGTATCAACGTCAACGTCGCCGCGCCGGTAAACCGTTCCTGGCGGGGAAACAGTTGATCGTCTGCCTTTGGCCAGCGGATCTGTATGCCCACGACGGCGTCGCCGTTGGCCAAGCGCGCATGTCGGCCGCTGCGTATTTGCGACACGTCCAGATTCACGACCCAATGGTCACCCTCCGGCAGAACTGGACCGCCCGAGTGCACAAGCCCAGTGAACAGCGTACCATCCGTTATTGCCAACGAGCTGATTTTCTGGCTGACAACTTTGCGGGCTTCAATGATCATATCCGCCACCAGGTCGAAGGCCCTGCTCTCTGGTGCGCCGGCCATGTGACACTCCACCCCGATCAGGTCGCCCGTCGCCAACCCGCTGTGCTGCGTAAATTCGCAAGGACCGCGAAAATGCTGCCGTGTCGCACCGGTCTTAAGGCCATTGTCAAACAGGTAGGCATCCAATCGGCGCAGGTCTGCCTTAGGGATGAACTCGGCGAGCCCGATAATGACGCGGTTCAATTCGCGGTCGACCGACCAGGTCGCCAGCGGCGGACGTTTATTCAGAGGGTCGAGCTCCGACGGTACCGCGGCCGGCGTTGCCGTGAGCAGCGGTTCGCGGTTTGGAATGTTCGGGTTCGGAATGTAAAGGCCACGGGGCCAGCGTTTGTGCCAGTTTTCGCTCAGCAGTGGAACGAAGTAATGCTTGTACAGGCGTGCCCGCTTATCAAAGTGCGCGAATGCCCCCAAGCGATGCTGCAACATGGCGGCAAAGGCGCCAGCACGGCAACGAATCGCCCGTGCAGAGTCTTGATCGTCACTGCAGCCTTGACGCCATAACAACTGGTAAGCAGCGAACAAGTTGGCACGATCGGTGGCATTGTCGACGGCCGCTGGCACAATACCCGACAGGTTGGCCGCAATCGTGTACAACAACGGCTTTTCTTTCGCTAAGCGCGCTGCAACCCGCCTGTTGCCGTTGGTTTCGTCCCATGCAGCCCGGGAAAAAATCGGTGCACCGTTTTGGTGACAGCTCGTGCAAATCGCGCGATTGGCATAGCGCACCTGTGGACGCAGACCGGCGCCGTAGTCTTTAACGACTTGGAATTCAAAACGGGCCGCGCGCTCGTTGTAGCTAATAACCTCGATTACATTGGACCTTTCCTGATAACCGAGAAACAAGCGGTCTTTCAGTAACATCGGTCTGCGGCCATCGGTCACAGCCGGTTCGGTGTCCACAGCGACCACCACGCGAGGATATTTGAAGAAATCCGGGGCCGCGGCGTTTCGCTGCAACGACCTTCCCAACGGGATGAGAAGTTTTTTCAGGGTCGAAGACCCAGATTGTTCTCGTGGCAGCTGGTTCTCGATACGCTCGATTAGCGCCGTAAACGGGAATGGGACGTCGTAGGCCCCATTTTCAGTCGTGAACAGAATGTCAAATAGTGAACGTCCTACGGGTGGAAGATTCTCCCCCGGGTCGTTTGGATCAACGATCCATGTCGCGGATTGCGCGGCAACCGCGTCGAACGTGCGACTCATGCCGGCGCGAGGCGGTTCTGGATATAGATAGCGCTCAAGGAAAGCCTGCACTTGTTTAACGGCGTCCGCATGGGCAGCTCGGTTGTAGCGCAGCGTGGCACCACGGGCAGGATTCTTGTTGGGGTTGTATGCATCGTCGAGGTATGCGTCCTCGCTAATCTCTGGATCGTCGAAGCCATGGTAGGCGTCCGGGTAGACCTTAAGCTGAATGGGGGCGGCACCATGCTTTCCGGCACGGGCCATGTGCCGACACGGTTCTGCGAGTGTCCAGTCGTCTCTGCCCGCCGCCAGTACCAGCACCGGCGCGATGAACCGGCCGCTTGCGGTATATCGACAGCTCGGATTCAGCGCCACTGCAGCTTTGAACTTTTGTGTAAACAACGAATGTGCGCCGGATTCACTGACCACGCTCAAGGACGCGGCATACGCCCAGCCCATTACGGCGATGCGGCTTTTGTCGACGTAGGGCAACGTGCTCAAATACTCGAGCGCCCCATAGGCGTCGAACACTCGCCCACCCACCTCCTCGCGATTCGACCATTCAAGCAACTTCGCGCACACGCCCATTGCGTGGCGTGTAAAGAAGCTATTTACAAGGAGTGCGACATAGCCCCAACTCGCGAGCCTGCGCGCCCACTCTTTCTGGTAAGGGCGAGCGCCGCGGCATCCATGCAGCATCACGACGGCTGGAAAAGGTCCCGCACCCTCGGGTTTGGCGAGCAGGCCGCGCAGCTCGGTGCCGGACCGGGGTTCGAGTTCCATACCCTGCGTCTGCGCTCGCTTGATCTCAATTCTACTCGCGGGCGTGGTAGCAGCATGAAAGCTAACCCATTCGGCCCCGGTCGCTGACGGCGAGTCGGACAATAAGAGCAGGGTGCAAAGCATCCACGCGCT
>JBHIDJ010000030.1:0-28177 GCA_046760105.1 Acidiferrobacterales bacterium
TCACAAACTCATACTCCGCACCAACCTCCTCCAGCGCCCAAAGGACTCTGGTGGTGCGCGTTTTGGGATGTCCCAGAACTTTTATCATGGTTTTACTGCTCCCAGTGTACGTGAGTAACCCAGCGACCCGACCTTATTCTGTTGCAATCTACCCCACCGTCATTTCATTTTCACGTCGGCCTGCCCGCTTGAGTCCCACTTGACTCAGCCCTACGTTCCCCGAACAAGAGTGTTGACCAATCGTTCCAAACAGTGATCTACTTCTCGCGCTTTTGCCTTCGATCAATAATTGGACTTATCCCCTTTTTTATATCCCCTTTTTCATGGAGAGACATGTTGTCACCTCGACGCGGTGCATTGGTGGTCTATATGCACCCGAAGCTAGTTACTTGTCGCCCTCAAACACCTTTAGATCGCTAGAAGATAGCCCTCTAACCTCCTGCGGGCCATCGATACTCTCTATGCGCAGACCAGAGCTACCGGGCTCCATGGCCTCGCTCTCTACCATCTGGTCGAGCGCTCGATCGACAAAGTCGGATGGGTCGTCGTATACCTCCGGGTCGAAGCCCAACACATCACGAGCAGAACGACGTTGATCCGCAGTCATGTGCTAGCTATTGAAAATCTGAGGCGCAAAGCCCATATTTCTGGTCGTATACACTTTAATAGTGAGAGTTACCAGTGAAATCGGATTACGACAGTAAGTTACCTACCGACCAGCCCGACGACGATCTCACCGGCCACATCCAGCCCGGCCCGGTAGAGCCGAAGTTTGAATGGGGGAGCTTAAATCTCGCCGCCGTCCCGCTAGCTGGTCTACTCATACTCGAATCACCCGAGCCATGGGATCACACGCCTGAGCACCGGGAGCACCCACACCTTGAACTGGCGCAGTCATCGTCGGGGCCATCGCAGCTTTACGGGCGGGCTGGGTTCAGCATGGAATCAACAGCAAGTGCAGCCACGTACCTGATCGACGATCCCCTCACATCCTCAGTGCGGGCGTACATTGATTTGATTCACAAGTCGACCCGGTAGAACGCGCCGGGTCGTCTGTAGTCACAGTTTTGTCACACCCCTTAAGCAGACACTGCAATTACAGGGGTTTTGCTTGACAATCATGTTGCGATCGATCCAGCGATAAACGGCGGTGAGCATTGATTCATCAGTCGTAAGACGTTAGTCGTGCCTGCGTGCGCGTTCGCTTTCCCTCAACAGCCATTCTACAGGCGACGAGCGGCTAGTGCGCCGATCCCTGCGGTGTGCGCGGTATTCGTGAGTCGTGCCCCTCCCCGGCCCTCCCCAGTGAATGGGAGGGTGTTTTAGCTTTTCGCCCCTTTACTCAAGCCGAGCGACGCGCGCGGGCGAAGGGCAAGCCCGAAGGGGCGCAGCAGGGACCTGCGCGTTCGCGCCAGGGACAAGGAAGTCCCTTGCGCGAACCTTCTAAGCCAAGCGCCGAGCGAGGGAACCCCGGTTTTTGGGGCGCAGAGTCAGGGGAGCGTTTCTTTGCGTCCTTTCTTGTCGCGACAAGAAAGGACGTCGTCCGCCGGGACGAGACCCGGCTAATACATCGTCGCCGCAGGCGACCACAAACAAAAAAGCCCGCAAAGGCGGGCTTCAAAATAATACAACATAGGAGGCTCTATTTTACCGTCAAATTCTGCAACGTATCTCCCAGCTGCCGTCCCTTGGCATCCTTACCCTCAAGCTTAAACCGCAGCCGCAGATCGTTGATCGAATCAGCATTGCGCAGCGCGTCCTCGTAGGAAATCATCCCGCCCTCATGCAGAGCGAACAACGACTGATCGAAGGTCTGCATGCCCGCTTCGGTGGACTTCGCCATAATCTCCTTGATGCCGGCGATGTTGCCATCGAGAATGAGGTCTGCGATCAACGGCGAGTTGATCATTACCTCCACCGCCGGTACGCGTCCCTTACCCGTCTTCCTCGGTATCAAACGTTGTGAAATCACGGACTTTAAGTTGAGTGACAGGTCCATTAGCAGCTGATCACGCCGGTCATCCGGGAAGAAGTTGATGATACGATCCAGCGCCTGATTGGCGTTGTTGGCGTGGAGCGTCGACAAACACAGATGGCCGGTCTCGGAAAACGCGATGGCGTGCTCCATGGTCTCGCGGGCACGGATCTCACCGATGAGGATAACATCCGGTGCTTGCCGTAACGTGTTCTTCAAAGCGATCTCGTAGGAATCGGTATCGACCCCGACCTCGCGCTGCGTCACGATGCAGTTCTTGTGATCATGTACAAATTCGATCGGATCTTCGATGGTGACGATGTGGCCGTAACTATATTCGTTGCGGTAGCCGATCATCGCGGCAAGCGATGTCGACTTACCGGAGCTAGTGGCGCCCACAAATATTATTAGCCCGCGCTTGGTGAGCGCGAGATCCTGCAGTACCTTCGGTAAATTAAGCTCGTCAAAGCGCGGGATACTTGTTTCAATGGTTCGCAGCACCATGCCCACGCGTTGCTGCTGCATGAAGATGTTGACGCGGAAGCGGCCGATCTCCTGCGGGGCGATGGCAAAGTTACATTCATACGATCCTTCGAACTGGCGCCGCTGCTCTTCGGTCATAATGCCGTACGCGAACGCGCGCGATTGCTCCGGCGACAGTGGTTGTTTGGTGACCGGCATGACCTTGCCATCAACCTTGATGCTCGGCGGGATGCCGGCCGTAATAAAGAGGTCGGACGCCTTTTTATGCTTCATCAGTTTGAGCAGGTCACTAAAAACCATTTAGCTTTTCGCTCCGAGTGCCGCGGCACCGGCGGCGCCCGCTAAGGCGGTCCCTGTGAACTGATCCTTGTTGGCGGCCTTGGTGCGGGCCTCTTCCATAGTAACCTGGCGATTACGCACCAGCTCCTGCAAACATTGATCGAGAGTCTGCATGCCCTCGCCCCGGCTTGTTTGAATGACGGAGTACATTTGTGCGACTTTGTTCTCGCGGATCAGGTTGCGGATTGCCGGAACCCCGATCATGATCTCGTGCGCCGCCACGCGTCCGCCGCCAATCTTCTTCATAAGCGTCTGCGAAATTACGGCGCGCAGCGACTCGGAGAACATGGCGCGCACCATGTCTTTCTCGGCTGCCGGGAACACGTCGACAACACGGTCAATGGTCTTGGCCGCGGAGCTAGTATGCAAGGTGCCAAACACCAAGTGACCGGTTTCGGCCGCCGTCAGCGCCAGGCGAATGGTCTCAAGGTCGCGCATCTCGCCGACGAGAATGACGTCCGGGTCTTCACGCGTTGCCGAGCGTAGCGCTGCGGCGAATCCGAGGGTGTCGCGCCCCACCTCGCGTTGGTTGATCAAGCAGTTCTTACTCGTATGCACGAACTCGATCGGGTCTTCGATCGTCAGAATATGCTCGTGTCGCTGCTCGTTGATGTAATCGACCATCGCCGCCAGCGTAGTGGATTTTCCCGACCCCGTAGGACCGGTCACCAGCACGATGCCGCGCGGTTGATTACAGATATCCTTGAACACCCCGGGTGCGTTGAGCTGCTCTAGCGTGAGCACTTTGGTCGGAATCGTTCGAAATGCGGCACCGGGACCGCGTAACTGGTTGAAAGCGTTCACGCGAAAACGCGCGACCTTGGGGAGCTCGAACGAGAAGTCAGTCTCCAGGAACTCCTCGTAATCCTTCTGCTGCTTATCGTTCATGATGTCATAGATCATATTGTGCACGGTGCGATCATCGAGCGGATCCACGTTGATACGCTTGATATCACCGTCCACCCGGATCAGTGGCGGCAGGCCCGACGACAAATGCAGGTCGGAGGCGTTGTGTTTATGCGCGAACGCCAGCAGTTCAGCGATATCCATATGATCTCCCGGATGGCAGGGTTGGCCTGCGGGTGGTGATTTGTCTCTAAACTTAGGGTCTTAGGCGACTAACTTAAGTTTTAGTATAACCCCCTGCGAAAGGCAAACAAGCGACATTACCGACCCCCGCGAGCGTTGCAGCTCAGCCGCGAGCACACCGGATGAGTTAGAAAGATTCTTAACGCGGCCGGCTAGCTATCGCTTGCTTCTCGAATTTGCATGCTCCGCAGCGCGTGGTTTTTGCCCTTTCACCCGGCCCTATAGCGCTTTAAACTCCAGGATTCGCGCACTACCTTCACTACGAGGGGGGGCATGGATCAATCGACCATCGGGTTTATCGGCGCCGGCAATATGGGGCGCAGCCTCGCCGGCGGGCTGTTAAAAAGCGGGTGGGATCGGCGAAAACTGATCCTGGGCGATCCGGTGCCGGAGCAACGCGAGGCGGTCGAGCGGCTCCTCGGCGTTAATGTCTACCTCCAAAATGAAGATGTAGCGGAGCGGGCAGATGTACTCGTGCTGGCCGTGAAGCCGCAGGTGATCAAACCCGTCTGCGAGGGGCTCGCTGCTGCCGTCCAGCAGAAAAGGCCCCTGCTCGTCTCCATCGCTGCCGGTGTGCGAATCGCCGATCTCGAACGCTGGCTAGGCGGAAATCTTTCGCTCGTGCGCGTCATGCCGAATACGCCGGCCCTGGTCGGCTCTGGCGCGTCCGGTATGTTCGCCAACCCACGGGTTTCGGATCCGCAGCGGGATTTGGCGGAATCGATCCTGCGCACGGTGGGCGTGGCCGTGTGGCTCCCGAACGAAGATTTGCTTGACGTTGTCACTGCGCTTTCTGGTAGCGGACCGGCTTATTTCTTCTTGGTGATGGAGGTGCTGGAACGCGCCGCCATTGAACAGGGGCTAGATCTCGCCACCGCACGGCTGTTAACCCTGGAGACCGCCTTCGGCGCCGCGAAAATGGCTTTGGAGGGTGGCACCGAACCTGCGGAATTGCGTCGCCGGGTGACCTCACCCGGAGGCACAACCGAACGCGCCATTTCCGCACTGCAAGCGGGCGGCGCCGAGCGCTTGTTCGCTGACGCGATTGAGGCGGCGACTCAGCGTTCGCGTGAGCTCGCCGACCTATTCGGGAGGGAGTGATGCAAGGTCCTTTCGGCGAGGCGGCCGTGTTCCTCATCGATACGCTGTTCTGGCTCTACATTCTCGCCGTCTTGTTGCGCTTTCTGTTCCAGGTTGTGCGGGCCGACTTTTACAACGCATTCTCGCAGGCGTTGGTCATGATCACCAACCCGGCGGTGCGGCTCTTTCGACGATTCATCCCGGGCCTTTACGGCATCGACCTCGCCAGTGTGCTGCTGCTGTTGATTCTCCAGTGCCTGAAAAACTATCTACTCGGGCTGATAAGATTTGGTGCGTCCTTCAAGCTGCTGGGGCTCGCGGTGTTTTCGGCCGCCGAACTTCTCAATCTCGTGATTTGGGTCTTTATTGTCGCTATATTTATCCGCGTCATACTAAGTTGGGTCGCCCCGCACGGGCGCTACAACCCCGCGATGGGTTTACTCATTAGTCTCACCGAACCGCTGATGCTCCCGGCGCGGCGTCTAATTCCCCCGATGTCCGGTCTCGATCTTTCCCCCATTTCCGTGTTCATCCTGTTATACCTGACCTTAATACTGATCGTTTCGCCGCTGATGGCCTTTGGTCGGGGCCTACTTTAGATAGATAGTCATTTACATGCCGTGGTTTCGTTGGCAGGGTCAGGACCTCGTTCTCCAGGTGCACATCCAGCCGCGTGCGAGTCACAGCGAATTGGTCGCTATAGTCGGAGATCGACTGAAGATCCGCATCACGGCGCCGCCGATGGAAGGGCGCGCCCCGTTGAGCTCATCGGCTTGCTGGCGAAGCAATTCGGCGTCGCCAAGGGTCAAGTGACGTTATTACAAGGCGAGAAAGCAAAAATCAAACTCATCCGGATTCAGGCACCCACGAAGATCCCGAGCGATCTCGGTATTACGAGCCCTGACTGATCCAGTTGTGTCGCCAAAAACGGCAATTATCTGGGCCGTGAACCGTAAGCCGTTAGTCGTGAACGCCCTGCAGTTTTTCGCGCCCTTGGTCAAACCGAACGCTAAGAATCGTCCCGGTTAACGTGCTAGTGATATACCCCCTCCCATCTCCATACGATCTTTTCGACTTTACCCTCATTATCCAGAAACATGTGGATCTGATAGGAATCAATGTGAGTTCTATTTTCAAGTTCAATCCAGTCCTCAACCAAGTACTCCAATTTCTGATTATTGCGATAATTGGGTTCGCCGAGTATGGAAATGAAGGTGGATGCTGGTTGACCAATCCTTAATCCATGCTTCAGCGCGTAATTCGCGCTTGAGATGTCGATAGCCGTAATCAACACCTTTTCAGGTCTGTGATCCGCGGATGGCGGGTAAGATACTGTCTTAACGATCATTCGGGGAAATTGCCAAGTAAGCCCTTCTATTTCGGCTGGACCGCCGGGTGGCGGGTCGCGGTGCCTCCATGTTTCTATCGATATCGTGACCGGTTCACCAAATCGCTCGAACAGATCTTTCGAATTCACCCCACGGCCATGATATTCCAAACCTGGTACTTTTGGTTCGAAGATTTCATAGGCAAGTGCGTCCATACGCTCTCTATGTTTATCTGTTCGCGAGGGTATGCTTCCTTTCCTCACCACTTTTTTCTGACCGGCCGTGATCGTGATTTCTTGCCAAACCTCTGGAAGGTCGTCCGATGCGGTAACGCAATGTGCACCGTCGAGCAGGCAAGTGGCCAGTAAAATCGACGTTGCCAAAGCAACAGGATTGAATTTCAATCTCACGCCCCTACGGAGATATCTAGTTTCTTCATTATAGGTGTTTGACTTCGTCCCCTCGGTCAAGCCGAGGACCGAGTGAAGCCGAAGCGCGGCCCGAAGGGGAGTGGGAAGGACACCACTCGTTCGACCTAGGCACAGGGAGGTGCCTTGGTCGAACCCACTGAGGCGAGCGACGGTCCGAGGGAACCCCGCACGCCTTTGGTGGCGGGGCGCAGACCACGGGGAAAATGGCTTTGGGAACTTTGGCCGAAACCAAAGTTCCTCGTCGGGCGGGGACGAAACCCCGCTAGTACATCGTCGCCGTAGGTGCTGTGCAGGGCAAGGATTGTTCCGACGGGCATGGACGCCCTAGTGCCGCGAGCACATGGATGCGCAGGAGCGGCCTACAATCCTTTTGCATTTCCTCCGTCTCGGCAACTGCTCCTGCGTTGCTCTAACTTCCGACATCCCTGTCGGTCGCCTGGAGGTCAGATGCGCACGACTCCATGGAGGGAGGAGGTAGAACCGCGTCGGGAATAGCGGTCGAGGAGCGGCCGACACCGATTCTTACCGACGTGCGTTGAGCAACGTGCGTCAGCGTGTCGATACGCTGTCGTCAAGTACTCTACGCATGATCGGGCGAGTCTCAGAGCGCCGTAGGCACTCGGTGAATCCGGCTTCTATGAATGTCCGCGCAAAGCCGGTCCAGGCGTAGACCTGCGGATATCGCTCCTTCCTTGGTTCAACTGGATAGCCCTCCACGATAGTCCCGCCTTGCGTGCGCACAAAGTCACAGGCCGCGCGTAGTAGTGCGACCGAGACGCCCTGGTGGCGGTGCGATTTGCGGATGAAAAAGCAGCTAACCGACCAGATCGCCTGGTTGTCGATGGGTTTTAGGACTCGGGAGCGCGCAAGCGCAGGGAAGGCTGACCGAGGCGCGACCGAGCACCATCCGATCGGTTCGCGTCCATCATAGGCGAGGAGTCCCGGCGCATCGCCGGACTCGACAATGGCTTTCATGGCTTGGTGGTTCCCTTCACCTTTCTGAGCCTCCCACTGGGAGCGTTTACACCGCCACAGCATGCACCAACAACCGCCGTAAGCCCCCCGTGGCCCCACTAGGGCTTCAAAATCCTTCCAGCGTTCCGCGGTAAGGGGCGCAAACGTCCATCGTTCGCCGCGTTTGCTGCTCACACTTTCGGTCTTTGTATCGCTTTGCTTCGCACGGTTCATGGTACTTAAGGGGTGACGATGGACGGAAACCCTTTATACCATCCCGGATGGTCACTGTCGTGATTCGCCATTGTGAACGGTGGGTCGTTAGCCGTGAACTGCCTTTAGTTTTTCGCCCCTTTACTCAAGCCGAGCGACGCGCGCGGGCGAAGGGCAAGCCCGAAGGGGCGCAGCAGGGACCTGCGCGTTCGCGCCAGGGACAAGGAAGTCCCTTGCGCGAACCTTCTAAGCCAAGCGCCGAGCGAGGGAACCCCGGTTTTTGGGGCGCAGAGTCAGGGGAGCGTTTCTTTGCGTCCTTTCTTGTCGCGACAAGAAAGGACGTCGGCTTCGGGTCCGAGAACCCGATTCAAATGATCGTCGCCGTAGGCGACACAATATGTTTTCCCACGTATGGCGCGTCACCACGCATCATCGCGTCGGCACTCGTGCCACCTCATCGACACTCACTCGCTGCATCAAGTACAACACCAATAATATCGCCGGAATGCCGATCGCTGATGCGTAAATAAAGAACGACACATAGCCGAACCCGTCGACGATCACCCCAGAGAACCCACTGATAAATTTACCCGGCAACGTCATGAATGAGCTAAACAATGCATATTGGGTAGCGGTGTACGCTCGGTTGGTCAAACTCGAAAGATAAGCGATGAATACCGCGTTGGCGAGACCACCACTGACATTGTCCGCGCTGATCACCATCGTAAGCAACATGATATCGCGGCCGACGGTGGCCATTAGGGCGAACAAGAGATTGGTCACCGCGACCATGATCGCCCCCAGGAGTAACGGTCGCATTATGCCGTAGCGCACGACCAGCACACCGCCTAATGCTGAGCCGGCGATGGTCATGAAAAAACCAAAGAACTTGATAACGCTTCCGATCTCGGCCAAGCTGAAACCGATCTTGAGATAAAACGGATTGGCCATAATCCCCATCGTGATATCGCTCAGACGAAACACACCGATAAAGATCAGAATGACGATGGCCAGACCTCCGTTCCGCGAGAAAAAATCTGCAAACGGACAGATGACGGCACCGATCAACCATGCCATAGCTCGACGCAGGCGACGCGGAAGATGGGCCGAACGCTGCATGAAGGCGATCACACGATCCTCCACCATCACATTGTCCCGGTCGTGACTGTGATCGGGTTCACGGATAATCAACACGGTGATGATGCCGATCAACATCAGTACTGCCATGCTGAGATAGGCGGTGGACCATGAAACATAGTAGGCAATGAAGAACGCACCCGCCCCGGCAACCAACAGCGCCAAGCGATAGCCGAGGATATAAGTGGCGGCCATGGCTGCTTGCCGCTCTTTGCTCACTGCCTCGATGCGGTACGCGTCGATCGTTATGTCCTGCGTTGCTGACGAGAATGCTACTAGCAACGCCAGCATCGCTACGTGGGCGAGATTTTCAGTGGGATCGATGGCGGACATGCCGAGCAGGCCGGTGGCGATGCCAATTTGCGCCAGGATCATCCAGCCCCTGCGTTTGCCCAGTAATCGGGTCAAGAACGGGAGTGGCACCCGGTCCACGATCGGTGCCCATAGGACTTTGATCGAGTAAGTAATCCCCACCCAGGCAAAAAAACCGATGGCGGTGAGGCTCACTTCCTCAGTACTTAGCCAGGCGGTGAGGGTGGAGAACACCAACAGAAAGGGCAGACCCGCCGAGAACCCGAGAAACAACATCGCGATTACCCGGGGGTGGCTGTAAACGGCTAGCGCATCGCGCCAGCTTACGTTTGCTCTCCACGCCATTTGTTTAACTTATAGCTCGTAGTCGTAGTCGATGGTGAGCGGCGCGTGGTCAGAGAAACGCTTGCGCTTATAGATCGCTTCTGCCCGGGCGGTTTGCGCGATTCGCGGGGTCGCCACATGGTAGTCGATGCGCCATCCAACATTCTTCGCCCAGGCCTGGCCGCGATTTGACCACCACGTATACTGATCAGTCTCCTGGTTCAACCGTCGGAACACATCGACGAAACCATCCTCATTGAACAAATTGTCGATCCAAGCGCGTTCCTCCGGGAGGAAGCCTGAGTTATTCTGATTGCCTCGCCAGTTCTTAAGGTCTATTTCCTTATGGGCGATGTTCCAATCGCCGCACAAGATGTAGTCGCGTCCGTCGAGGCGCATGGCCTTCAAAAACGGGGTGAAGCGCTCCATGAAGCGGTACTTCACCGCCTGGCGTTCCTCGCCACTCGTGCCGGACGGCAGGTATACCGATGCAATGCTGAGGTCGCCGAAATCCGCTTGAATATAACGACCCTCGGCATCCATATCCGGCCAGCCGACACCCATGCGTATGCGGTCAGGCTGGCGCCGGCAATACAACGCTACCCCGCTGTAACCCTTCTTCTCTGCCTCGTGGAAATAGCCGTGATAACCTTTGGGTGCGAGCATCTGCGGCGTCAACTGCTCGACCTTGGCCCTAAGTTCCTGCAAACACACCACGTCGGCGTCTTGTCTAGCCAACCACCTGAAGAAACCCTTGTCCGCCGCTGCGCGAATGCCATTTAGATTCAGGGTGATGATGCGCATGAAGCCTTAGAATACAAGAATAAATCGGCCAACTGTCATACTTGTACCTTGTATCTTGATTCTTGTATCTTGGCAACAATGAAGGATTATCAACGCGAGTTTCTAGACTTCGCGATCGAGGTCGGTGCGATTCGTTTTGGCGAGTTTGTGCTGAAGTCCGGGCGTGTGAGTCCATATTTCTTAAATACTGGTTGCTTTAACTCCGGCGAAAAGGTCATGCGTCTCGGTCGCTTTTACGCGCACGCCGCGGTCGCATCGGGGGTCGCCTTTGATATGGTCTACGGCCCGGCCTACAAGGGCATTCCACTCGCGGTCGCCACCGCAATCGCGCTCGCCAACGATCACGGGCGTGACGTGCCGTACACCTTCAACCGAAAAGAGACCAAGGATCACGCTGAAGGCGGCCGCATCGTCGGCGCACCACTCGCCGGCCAAGTGCTGATTGTCGACGACGTTATCTCCGCCGGCATTTCTACCGGGGAGGCGGTGGACCTCATCAAGGCCGCGGACGCTGCGCCCGCGGCTGTGCTGATCGCGCTCGACCGACAGGAACGCGGCACCGGGGCCAGCTCAGCCGTGCAGGAGGTCGAAACCCGATATGGCGTCCGCGTCCTCAGCATCGCGCGCCTCGATACACTGATGGCTTACTTGGCGGAAAAACACGACGCGCAGGGACACCTGGATGCGATCGCGGCCTACCGCAAAGCCTACGGCAGCTGACAACCCGTGGTTGTGCGGACACGGCGCTATGTGCAGGCACGCACCCGGGCGACCGGTCTGCGAGCGCCGTCTCTCGGTTATCGGCTGTTGGTTGACAAGCTCGTACCCCGGCCTATCTTGAAAAATACCCCCCCAGAACGCGCAGCGAGCACCATGATGAAAAAACCGATTTTACTTGCACTCGTCGTCGCCCTGGGCCTGGCCGCACCGCTGGCGGCTGTCGATGCGGCCAAAACCACTGGGCCCAAGATCAAGAAGTGCAAGGATGCGCAGGGCAAATGGCATTACGGCGACCACGCCGCCGAGGAATGTGAGCGCTCGAAGGTCATTGAGCTTTCCGGGCAGGGCGTGAAAACGAAAGTTATCCGCCCGCCCGCCACTGAGCAGGAGCTGCAAGAACGCGCCCGCGCGCAGGCGGAGGCGGAGCAGGCGCGCAAACTCGCTCAGGATCAGGCGCGTCGTGACCGTCAGCTGCTCGCGACCTACGGCCATGAGGAGGACATCAAATACATTCGCGATCGCAAACTAGCGCAGATTGAGGCAAGCATTACCGCTACCTCCCTGACCTTAAAGCCCATGCGGGCGGCGCTGGCGCGCATGGAGTCAGAGGCGGCGAGCGGCAAGGCGAGCAAGGAAGTGGCCGAGCAGATCGCCCAGACTAAGGCACAGATCGCACGCCATGAGGCGGCAGTCGCCGCGAAACGGCAGGAACAAGAAGTGATCAGAGGCCGGGCCGAGGCCGACCTGAAACGTTATCGGGAACTAAAACGCCACAAGGTGCTCGACGGGACTGGCCAAACCCAGAACCCCTAGACGTCTAAGCAACAACGACTGCCAGCGTGCGGCCGCCTTCCTCGAAGCCAATGCGGTCCGTCGGCGCGGCGGGCGGTAGACCTACGCCCTCGATGGAACTAGCTCCTGGATGATCCGGGCTATACAGGTTGGCGTCTCGGCTATATGCTGGTGCTCGATTGACGCCGTCAGGTCACCATGCGAACACACTTGATGCGCAGACTTGTTAACCCGCACGGCGCGGATACACTGCGTCCGCGCTTGCTGACAGGAACGGCGCTGTCGGAGGAATCGGCGCGCGCGGCGTCGCTGCCGCAGATCGCTGTTAGCTCGCGCGAGTGCGGCGACCTGATCATGATGGGTATTGGCGGATTCACGCCGCTCGAGGGCTTCATGACGCGTGCCGATTGGGAAGGCGTCTGCAACGGCATGAAAATGGCCAACGGAATCTTCTGGCCCATCCCGATCACCCTTTCCACTGACCAGCTCACAGCCGATAGCATCCGCGAAGGCGCGCAAGTCGCACTAATAGATGGCGAAACCAGAGAGATTATGGCCACCATGCTGGTGACCGAAAAATACGCCATCGATAAGGCCCATGAGTGCATCATGGTCTTTAAAACCACGGATCAAGAACACCCCGGTGTGCAGATGGTCATGGCGCAGGGTGAGGTTAATCTCGCCGGACCAGTCAAGGTACTTTCCCAAGGCGAGTTTCCTACTAAATACCCCGACCTATTCTTGACACCCACGCAGACAAGGGAGTTGTTTGCGGCCGAGGGCTGGAGCACGGTAGCTGCCTTCCAGACACGCAATCCGATGCACCGATCACATGAGTATTTAGCCAAGATCGCTGTTGAGACCTGCGATGGTGTCTTGATTCACTCGCTGTTGGGCAACCTCAAGCCCGGTGATATTCCGGCGGACGTGCGAGCGCGTGCCATCAACGCACTGATCGAGCACTATTTCCTAAAGGACACGGTGGTCCAAGCCGGTTATCCACTGGACATGCGTTATGCCGGTCCACGTGAGGCGCTTCTGCACGCCGTTTTCCGCCAAAACTACGGCTGTTCACATCTGATCGTGGGCCGCGACCACGCCGGTGTGGGTGATTATTATGGACCGTTTGACGCCCACCACATTTTCGATGAAATTCCGAAAGATGCCCTGGAAATAAAACCGCTGAAGATCGATTGGACATTCTGGTGTAACAAGTGTGATGCCGTGGCCTCCATGCGGACCTGCCCCCATGAACCCGAGGACCGCCTACTGCTCTCAGGCACCAAGTTGCGCAAGGCGCTGTCCGAGAGGGCCGCTATACCCGATCACTTTAGCCGTCCAGAGGTGTTGGCGATTCTTCGCGAGTACTATGCCGGCCTGAAGGACGAGGAAAAGGTGGAAATAGACCTGGTTGGCCACTCAGCCAAGTAGCGGTTTTCATGATACAGTTAAAAAAAGTCGTGGGGGCGGTGCAAAAACCGGCTTCATTAGCGATGGGGTGAGCTCCCACTCGCTATAGAAAACGTAACTCATTGAAATAGAAAGACTATCGCAAGCGGCAGGGCTTGCGGTGGCTGCAGCCAGAGTAGGTGGCGGGGTGGACTTTTTTCGCGTCCTGCTAGATCATCAGCATTAAGCGCAAGATACCAGGGGTCGGGTTAGCTCGGGCCCTTTTTAGCCTCGCGGTATTCTTAGTAGTGGGCTATACGGCTGATGGTTGTTCGCGAAGTCGGTGCCCCTCCTACGGTTTGGGCTGAACGACAGTTCAGATAGGGAATTACCCGCTTCAACGCGTGTTGCAGGATTATCGATAGTTTCCTGACGGCCGACGGCGTTCTTCGTCAACACACGGTTTAGTAATAACAACGATACAGTGGTTAGAGGCTTGTCATCCCCCTTTACAGGGGGTTTTTTTTGCCTAGCGCTCGTTCCAATCGCGCTCGTCTACGCGTTATAACGACGTCCAATTGGCGACACACACTTGACATAGTGTACTGATCACACTATCATATGTACACTTAGTGTATCGATTACACTATTACCTTACGAAGGCCATGGCTTACAGTTACGCCCACCCGCATCCGGCAGTTACCACAGATATCGTCATCTTCAGTATCCGCGACGACCGGCTCAAGCTGCTGCTCGTGAGGCGCGTGCGTGAGCCTTATGGTGGCATGTGGGCACTTCCCGGCGGGTTTGTGGACATCGATGAGGACCTCGAGGCCTGTGCGTTGCGCGAGTTGGAAGAAGAGACCGGCGTTACCGGTGTCTATCTGGAACAACTGCATACCTGGGGAACCCCGAACCGCGATCCGCGCGAGCGCGTGATCTCGGTAGCCTATTACGCGCTAATCCCGTCAGATCGCCTGCGGGTCCGGCCCGCCAGCGACGCCAAGGCGGTCGCCTGGTTTTCGCTGGATGAGCTGCCGACGCTAGCGTTTGATCATCAGGCCATCGTAGCGATGGCCCACAAGCGGCTGGTTGCAAAGCTTGACTATTCCACCATTGCGTTCCAATTCATGCCGGAGCGGTTCACCCTGAGTGAGTTGCAGTCGGTATACGAGATCATCCTCGGCGAAAAACTCGACAAGCGTAACTTCCGAAAGCGCGTACTGGCGCTCGAGTGCATGGAAAGAACCGACGAGCTGCGGCGAATCGGCAACCATCGACCAGCGCGGCTCCATCGCCTCAGGTTTCCCGACCGAGTGGAGATCATCAAATAGGGATGACGGACCACCCGTGGTGGCGACTGTCGCCGCACACAGAGAGGTACATTGTGGATAACGCGCTATCTAGCCCATTGCTCGAAAGAATACGGGAGATGCCGCTCGCTCCGCCACCCGACTCAGGACAGCTCGTACGTGAGATAAAACAAATGCTTGTCGAGCAGGACGCCGTGCTTGTCGCGCATTATTACACCGCGCCGGAGCTGCAGGACCTGGCGGACGAAACCGGCGGGCACGTGTCGGACTCGCTAGACATGGCGCGCTTCGGCCACGAGCATCCGGCCACGACGCTTGTGGTGGCGGGGGTACGCTTCATGGGCGAGACCGCCAAGATTCTCAATCCGGAGAAACGCGTGCTGATGCCGGACCTCGAGGCTACGTGCTCACTCGACTTAGGCTGTCCTGCTGATGAGTTTGCGCGTTTCTGTGATGCGCATCCGGATCGGACGGTGGTCGTGTATGCGAACACCAGTGCCGCGGTCAAGGCGCGTGCGGATTGGGTCGCGACATCCGGAATCGCGATAAACCTGGTGCAACATCTGGCGAAACGCGGCGAGAAGGTCCTATGGGCGCCCGATCGTTACCTCGGAGACTACATTCGGAAAACCACGGGGGCCGATATGCTCTTGTGGCACGGTGCCTGTGTCGTACACGAGGAATTCAAGGCCGATGTACTGCAGCGGCTCAAGGCGAAACACCCCGACGCGGCCGTGTTGGTCCACCCAGAATCGCCCGCCGGCGTCATAGAGCAGGCCGATATCGTCGGCTCGACGACCGCGCTCATCGACGCTGCCAGAACACATCAAGCCAAGAAGTTCATCGTCGCTACAGATAACGGCATCTTTCACAAGATGCAGCAAGCGGCTCCCGATAAGACGTTTATGGAGGCACCCACTGCCGGTGTCGGCGCCACCTGCGAGAGCTGTGCGCATTGCCGATGGATGGCCATGAACGATTTGCACAAGCTCCACAATGTGCTTAAGCACAGTGCAAACGAAATTTTTATCGACGAACTCATTCGTCGACGCGCCATGGTGCCGATAAAGCGGCTTCTCGAGTTCGCCAGGCAGCAGCGCATGCAGGTGCTGGGACAGGGCAACGCTTAACGGTCCGACGAGTGGTGTCTCGTTAAATCTGTCCATAAGACCACCCGCCAATCCCGGCGGCGATAAGCCGATTGTGACCGCTACGCACGCTTTGGTATGCCGATGTCGTCGACGTTAGCGAGTGCGCGCCGGCGGCAGCTGGAGTATTTTCCGAGTGACTACTTTAGCGCGCGCGAACGCTTTACCACCCTCGCGAGCATCCTTCACGCACGCACCGACAGCCACGCTATCCAAGCCCGCGGTCCCGGCGGCGAAACGCTGAGTATAGACACTGCCTATCTTGGTGGATCAGCACCGCGGCGACTATTAATCATCTCATCCGCCATACATGGGGCTGAGGGCTTTGCCGGTAGTGCTTTGCAACAGGGCTTTATCAGCGACCTCGCAGACGTTCCGCCTTTGCCTGACGATCACGGGGTGCTTTTTGTCCACGCGATCAATCCATATGGCTTTGCTCACCTACGGCGGGCGAACGAGAATAACGTTGACCTTAATCGCAATTGTTTGACGAGTTTCCCAGGGCCGGCGAATCCCGCGTATGAGGCGTTCAACGCCTTGCTCAATCCGCCTGCCTCGCCGTCCATGGACCTGTTTATCCTGCGACTGGCGGGGCATGCTCTGAGGCTAGGGCCGGGCACGTTCACGCAAATCATTGCCGCCGGTCAATACACATTTCCAAAGGGCCTGTTCTACGGGGGTACAAGCCGGCAAGAATCTATCGCTGTCTTCGACCGCATATTGCGCCGGCCATCGTACGCACGCGTAGCTTCAGTGTTACACATCGATCTGCACACCGGGCTGGGAAGATATGGGACGTATAAGCTGTTGGCACAGGTGCCGAGCGCGTCACCCGAGTTTCTACAACTACAAAAATGGTTTGGTACCGATGCTGTCGCAACTAATCTCGCTAAGACGGCGGGTGCTTATGCTGCAAGCGGCCTGATCGGTTCGGTGACGAAGGCCGCGTTTGCCAACGCACGCGTATACACCGCCACGTTGGAATTCGGTACTTACTCTTTGCCTCGAGTACTAGCTTCGCTGCGCAAGGAAAACTCGCTCCAACATTATGGACTTATCGACTCGACAACAGGGCGGAAGATCAAGGCGCAGTTTCTGGAAAGCTTTTGTCCACAAGACAAAACCTGGCGATTCGGCGTGCTCGAACAAGGGATAAACGTGCTGCGTCAGGCGAAAGCGGGATTATTTGCTTAAAAATGAGATAGAACTGACATGCTCGCGAAACGCAGTGACTGACATTGGCAATATCAGTTAGACAGCACTCAACTCTGCAAGCGCTGAAACACCAAGCACGCATTGGTACCACCAAAGCCGAAGCTGTTGGTCATGGCCGTGTTGACAGGGGCGTTATCGATACGTTCACGAACGATCGGCATGCCCTCAGCGCCGGGGTCCAAATTAGTGATATTGGCCGACACACAAATGAGGCTCGCGTCCATCATGAGCAGGCAGTAGATGGCCTCGTGTACACCGGCGGCTCCCAAGGCGTGCCCGGTCAGCGCTTTGGTCGAACTTATTGGCGGGATATGTCTACCGAACACCGCTTTGATCGCTTCCAGCTCGCTAATGTCGCCAACTGGCGTGCTCGTGCCATGGGTATTGATGTAGTCCACGGGGCGATCCACCGTTTGCCATGCCTGCCGCATACAACGAATGGCACCTTCTCCAGAGGGTTGTACCATGTCGTAACCATCGGAGGTGGCGCCGTAACCGACGAGCTCTGCATACATTTTCGCCCCGCGCGCCTTCGCGTGTTCCAGGTCTTCCAGTACCAGCACACCGCCGCCGCCGGACATGACGAAACCGTCGCGATCGGTGTCATAGGGACGTGACGCGGCCTGTGGAGTGTTATTGTGTTTCGACGACAACGCTCCCATGGCGTCAAAAAGCAGCGTCATCGTCCAATGGACTTCCTCGCCGCCGCCAGCAAAAACGATCTTTTGCTTACCCATCTGGATCAGTTCGGCGCCGTTACCGATACAGTGTGCGCTGGTGGCGCAAGCCGAACTGATCGAATAGCTAACGCCCTGGATCTGGAACGGCGTCGCAAGGCAGGCCGCGTTCGTGCTCGACATCGTCCGCGGCACCATGTACGGGCCGACCTTGCGTATGCCCTTGGCACGCAGGATGTCGGTGGCGCGCAGCAGATTTTCGGTAGACCCACCGCCAGAGCCCATGATCAAACCCGTGCTCGGGTTTGACACCTCGTGAGGCTCGAGTCCAGCATCCTCGATCGCTTCCCGCAGAGCAAGATAATTAAATGCTGCACCATCGCCCATGAAACGCCTGTGCTTACGATCAATCAGCTCGTCTACGTTCAGACGGATAGGGCCGTGAATGTTCGTACGAAACCCGAGATCAACGTATTCCTGGTGAAATTCAATGCCAGAGCGTCCTTGGCGCAGGGAATCCAGCACCTCCCGCTTGTTGTTACCAATACTGGAAAGGATGCCCAGGCCAGTGATAACGACACGCCTCATGAGCCGCCTCCTTCAAAACTCGTCGGTAGAAATGAAAAGTCCCACACGCAAATCTTTCGCCACGTAAATCGTACGACTATCGACCTCCATTACCGCGTCAGCAACTCCCATAAATAGCTTGCGCATAATGATCCGTGTTATATCAAGACGATATCGTACTAATTTACTGTTCGGTGTCACCTGTCCCCGGAAAGCAACCTCGCCCACACCGAGGGCGCGGCCCCTGCCGAGTCCGCCCATCCAGGCCAGGAAAAAACCGAGCAACTGCCAAAGCGCATCCACGCCGAGACAGCCGGGCATGACTGGATCACCCCGAAAATGGCAGTCAAAGAACCACAAGTCCGGCTTGATATCCAACTCGGCAATGACTTCCCCCTTGCCATAGCTGCCCCCGGCCTCGGAAATACTCACAATGCGGTCAAACATTAGCATCGGTGGCAGCGGCAATTCGGCATTACCCGGACCAAACAACTCCCCGTGACCACACCCGATCAATTCTTCGTAGGTGTAGTTGTCCTTTCTGTCGAACGGTGTTGTTCTGGTTAAGTTCTTGTTCAAATCCACGTAGCGAAGTGTGGAGATTCGCCCTCCCGAACGGTTATCACAATCCCAGCTGCGTTGGTTACAGTGTAGCGCCAGCTGCGCGTCTCGAAAACCCGCTGATCCCGGCGGCACGGACAGATCGGCCCGAGATATCTGCTAGCGGCCAGCCACAGCCAGTATAGCTCCGCCAACTGGCTTTTACCGCGGGCAGCTAGGCGCGCCCGATCACGATCTGCGATAATGCAGTGTTTGTTTGACATTCCATTGCCATGATCGGTGCGATAAAACAATTCTTCGACAAGCGCATTGGCGTCGGCGCCGATGGCGCCGATATAGACCGGCGTTTACAAGTGGCCACGGCGGCGATGCTGATCGAAATGACGCGTGCCGATTTCGATGTCTCCCAGGAAGAGCTCGACACGGTGGTGGGTGCACTACGAACCACATTCGGTTTATCAGCCGGTGAGACGAATGAGCTCATTCGTCTAGCTGAGGAGGAGACCAAACAGGCGACCGATTATTTTCAGTTCACGTCGCTTATTAACAAGCGATTCATGCCGGAGGAGAAAATCAAGGTTATCGAACTAATGTGGCAGGTCGCTTACGCCGACGGTAGGATGGATAAGTACGAAGATCATCTGGTACGCAAGATCGCCGGCTTGCTACACGTTTCCCATAAAGCCTTTATTGCAGCAAAGCACAGGGCAAGAGCGTCTTGCTCTAAGGAATAGGAACGTCGTATTTCCTTTCCGGTTTGGCTGCCATCTGCGCCGCTAGGAACTGCTTGACCATTCGAGTCCGCAGTCACTAACCACCAGTTACCAGTCATTAGTTACCAAACTTACCCCATCGACCCCGAAACCTTGTGGAAATACGGAAACTCCAACGTGCCGCCGGGTTCGAGCTGGTGCACCTCGCCCCGCACATTGACTTCGACCGGCTCGAGACCATCCGCATCGAGAGACAACCTGAATCGCTCATCGTTCATGTCCAGCTCATACCAATGGTTGCGATGTCGCAACCGTAGATGCAGCCCACGCACGCTCTCTGGCAGCCGCGGGTAAAACGAAATGATCTCGCTGGTCGTATCGATCCCACCGTAGTGACGGAGCACGATATCGACGGTGCCGGCCATCGCGCCCAAGTGTATACCCTCCGGCGTGGTCCCACCCTGGATGTCAGAGATGTCGCTCTCCAGTGCCTCGCAAAACAGCCGCCATGCGCGCGTACGGTCGAGACGGTCGAGCACAGAAGCATGTACCACCTTGCTGAGGGTGGAGCCATGCGAAGTGCGGTCCCGGTAGTATTCGACATTACGTTGCACCATGTCATCGTCAAACTCATAGCCCAGCTGATTGAAGATACGCCGCAGCTCTTTGGGTGATAGCAGATAAAACAGCATCAGCACATCGGCCTGCTTTGAGACCTTATAGCGATCCGGCGAGTCGCCCTCCGCTTTCAGGATACGATCCAACCGTTCTATGTTGCCGTATTTCTTTCGATAGCCTTCCCAGTCAAATTCTTCGAGCTCGTCGTACCCCTCGAACTGACTGATGATGCCATCGCCATGAAACGGAATCGTCATCTTGCGGGTGATATCCGTCCAGCGCTTGGTCTCCTCGCTGCGCAGACCGAGCTTTTCCTTCAATTCACGACCCCGTTCTGACCTCAGCAGCTCCAGGACCTCGAGGGCGCGTTCCAGCACCCACACCGCCATCACGTTACTGTACGCGTTGTTCCTAAGGCCTGGCGCATCCGTGCCGGGATACTTCTCGTGATATTCATCGGGGCCCATCACCCGCTCAATCTCGTAGCGCCTAGTTCTCTTGTTATAGGTCGTTATGCTCGCCCAGAAACGCGCAATCTCCATGATCATCTCCGCACCGTAGTGCTCCATGAACTCCTTGTCTCCGGTCAACATAAAATATTGCCAGGTGTTGTAAACGATAGCGGCGTTAACGTGGCGCTGGAAGCGGCTGTAGTCTGGCCCCCATATGCCCGAGCGCGGATTGAGATGCACAATCTGCGTCTCTTCGCGCCCGTTACTGCCGCTCTGCCAGGGGTACATCGCGCCCTGATACCCCTCTTCGGCCGCAAGGCAACGCGCTACATCGAGCCGCCGGTAGCGGTAATGCAGTAGCGTGTGGGTGACCGCGGGCATACGGAAGGTGTAAAACGGAAAAATGAACAGCTCGTCCCAAAAGATATGCCCGCGATAAGCCTCGCCGTGTAATCCGCGCGCGGGCACGCCAACATCCCTACCCACCGTATTCGGTGACACCGACTGCAGCACATGAAAGATGTGCAGTCTTATGACCATCTGCTCGGACTTGGACGAGCGGATTGTCACATCGGACCTGCGCCACAGAGACTTCCAGGCGCGTACGTGCGGTGCCAGCAGTTCGCGAAATCGTCCAACGCGATCAAGCGCGAGCCGTGCCTCGTGCGAGGCCTCGCTGACGGCGCGATCCCGCGAGCTATACAGCGCCACAATCTTTTCAACCGTCGCCGTTCCCCCCTGCTCCAGCGTAAATACGAGCCTTTGACCAATGATAGATTCGTCACGGAATGTTTTGCGCTTCGCGTTGAGATCGTCGCCATCTCGATAGACCCGCGTTCGCGCCGCCTGCGCCATCTGGATGCGCGACTGATTAGTCTGCGCGAGCAAGTAAACCACATCTTTACGGTGCTCGCCGACGGCGAGGGTCTCGAGATGTTTCGAGTTGAGCTCGCGGTAGCGGGCAACACCGGCGTTTATAACCGAGCCATCCAGCGTTGACTTGACGGTCACCCGACCAGACCAATTCTCCGGCGTAATGCGGAACTCGATGGCGGCTAGATGCGGGTTGGCCATATGCACAATACGGCAACTCGCTACCGTTGACTCCCTGCCATGGTGATCGCGAAAGCGAACGCTGCGCTTGAGCATGCCATTCTTCATGTCCAGTTCCTGGCGATAGTTAAGGATCTCGACCGCCATCAAATTGAACCAGTCGCCGTCTTCGGGACGGAACTTGAGCAACAGCCAGTTGGGGAAGTTCACCAGGTCTTCGTTAGTTATCGTGCGTCCAGCGATGTAGCTGTCCAACCGGTTGTAGCCACCGGCGAGATACGTGCCAGGATAGTGAATCTCATCTGCCTGCGATTCCTCCGCCGCGCCGCGCGTGGCAAAGTAACCGTTACCGAGGGTGCACAGAGCCTCGCGCAGCGGCTCATGCTCGGGTTCAAAGTTGTCATAGACAAGTGACCACCCGTTCATGATGTCGTAACAAGCGCTGCGAGCGTCTCTAGAAATTGTTTCGTTTCGCCGGTATCGTGAAGCCGATAGTCTGCGGCCGACTGCCGTTGTTTGTCAGACACCAGTATGCCAATGCCGCGTCCCTTCAACGCACGAAAGGCGTCCTCATCAGTAACATCGTCTCCGATGTAAATGGGGAGTACTTCGGGCCCGTCCAGATGCAGCACCTTTAGCAACCACAACACGGCCTTGCCCTTATCCCAATCGATGTTGGGCCGTATTTCGAACACCATCTTGCCATGGCGCTTATGCAGGCTCGGAAACTCCTTTAGCGCTTCATCGACCACACGCTCAACCTCGGGGACACGCTCAGCCGACGCAAGGCGATAATGAACCGACAGCGAGTACGATTTGTTCTCCACGAAAGCATCGTCGATCCCTTCCAGGCCATCCTCTATACGGCGACTAATGCCGTCAACGGCCGAGCGAAACTCCTTTCCCTTTTCATAGAGTATTGTCGACTCTTGCGGCCCCGTGATCTCGAACCCATGATTGCCCGCATAGTAGAGCTCTTTAAGCTGCACAAGGCCGGCGACGTCGGCAAGCCCACGTCCACTAACGATCGCGGTAATGCAGTGCGTGGCAAGGTGTCGCACCGCCTCGCGCATGTCGGCAGACATCACCGCGAGCTCAGGGCGACTCACGATCGGCGTAAGCGTCCCATCGTAATCCAGAAACACGGCCACTCGTCGACCATCGAGTCGCTGCGCAAGCTCTTCGCGGTGCGTGAGCGCCGACGGTAACACGGTGCGCCGAAACCAGGCGTCGATCTCGTTGACATCGATCGCCGCCAAATCGGCAATTACGACGTCCGCCCCGTTGGCGGCAAGCGCCTCGCGATTATTACCGCGATCAATCCCGATGACCATGCCGAAGCTGCCGTCGCGTCCCGCCTGCACCCCCGAGACGGCGTCTTCGACGACGATACTGCGAGTGTTGTCCACCTGCAACATCTCGGCCGCCTTGATGAAGATATCGGGATCGGGTTTACCCTTAAGGCCGAGGGATGCCGCTACCACCCCGTCAACGCGTGCCTCGAATAAGCTCTCGATGCGCGCCATCTGCAAAATCTCCTGGCAATGCTTGCTCGAGGATACGATTGCCACTTTGATGCCATGCGATCGCAGCGAGTCGATAAAAGCCATAGTCGATGCAAACACGTCCGGTCCGTGTCGGTGTAACAGCCGTTCGAACAGTTTGTCCTTGCTGTTGCCAAGGCCGCAGATGGTCTCTTGCTCGGGATCGTCGGTGGGGTTGCCGTGAGGCAGCTCGATACCGCGCGACGCTAAAAAACTGCGTACGCCTTCGTAGCGAGGCTTCCCGTCCACGTAGGACAGATAATCCGCCTGCTGGTCGAAGGGTTCGAAGGGTTCTCCATCCCGCTGCTCCCGTCGACGCAAGTAGGCGTCAAATAACTCCTTCCAGGCAGTGGCGTGAACCTTCGCGGTGTTAGTAACAACGCCATCCATATCGAAGATGACAGCGTCAAAGTTGAGACGGGAGGGACTGGGCTTACTGCTCACTTGTTATTTTTCTTAGGCTCTGCATTCAGTGTGCGTCGAGATACGGTCGCCCACACATGGACACGCCCACCCCTGGGGCCGATCCCTGACACCAGGAGAGATAAAGCAATCGAGGTACTTTGTACACTCCCACTACGCTATGTCGTCGGAGCCGTCAGTGCGTTAGAGCCGGCTCACTGTCCGGAATATAGTCCTCTACCAGCGGAAAGTCACTCAGATCCTTCTCGATGGCGGCATGCAGGTACGAATCCACCCACCAGAATATGTCCGTGTCCCTGGTCGCGCGACGGAGTCTGCGCATACGTGCACGCCGTTCCTCCGGGGCCATGGTAAAAGCTTCACCGATCCGATTGGCGACCCCCACGATGTCGTGCGGATTGACCAGCAGTGCGCCACTTTGCAGCTGCGCGGCGGCACCTGCGAACTCGCTCAAGATCAGTACGCCGTCCTCGTCAGCCTTTGCGGCGCAGTACTCCTTGGCCACCAGATTCATACCGTCTTTTAGTGGCGTCACCAATGCAATATCGGCCGAACGGTAATAGGCCACCAGTTCGGTTAGTGGAAAACTACGAAACATGTAATGGATCGGCACCCAGCCGGACTCGGTGAACTCACCATTGATCTCACTCACGAGGTGTTCGATCTCAAGCCTTAGATTATGGTACTGGGGGATATCTTCCCTGCTTGGCACCACGATCTGAATCAACGTTACCTTGTGGCGAAGTTCGGGTATTCGCTGCAAAGCGTGTCGGAAGGCCTCGAGTCTATTGGGTATACCTTTGGTGTAATCCAGCCGATCCACCCCGAGTATTATCTTCTGGCCCCGGAGATTCTCGCGAAAGAACGTTGCGAGCTTCGTCACCTCCGCCGCCGCCGCGCCACGCGCATAGGCGTTGAAATCAATGCCGATCGGGAACGCGCCGACTCTAATCTCCCGGTTGGTAAGCACCGTGTCGTCACCGCCTGCAGTGGATCCACCTTCGTGGGTCAGTGTTACCACCTGCCCCTTACGCTGAACTATGACGCCCTTCAGCAACGTCCGCACACATTGGATGAAGTTGCGCCGATCGCGCAGGGTCTGTAATCCGATAACATCGAACTCAAGCAAGCCGCGCAAGATTTCAAAGCGCCACGGGAGCTTCAAGAAAATGTCCAGTGACGGAAACGGGATATGCAGAAAAAACCCAAAGCGGGTCAGCGCCCCCAGCTTTCGAAACTCACGCGCAACCTCCATCAAGTGATAATCATGAACCCAAACGAAGTCCCCCGGTTCACAGCACTCAGTGAGCACGCGTGCGAACTTGACATTGACCTGTTGGTAAACCCGCCAGAAGCTCGGATCAAAGTTGCAGTTTGTCTGCAGGTCGTGAAACAGGGGCCAGATCACCTCGTTGGAGAAGCCGTAGTAGAACTTGTCCCGCTCTTCCGCGGTAAGTATGACTGGCTTCAGGCTGTATCCGGCATCTTTTGTCAAGCGATCCAGAGCCGCCTCCAAGGCGGAGTCGTCTTCGTCCACGCCGCCGGTCCACCCGACCCACAGGCCGCCGCGGTTGCGCAGTACTGGCAGCAACGCATTGACAAGCCCGCCAACACCGGGCTTTCCATGCCATACACCCGTCGCTGTGCGCGACAGGACGAACGGCAGGCGGTTTGAGACGCACACCAACCGCGTACCCGTTGAGGTGGGGTCATCGACCGTCAAGCCGTTTCCTGGTGTCATGGGGCTCTCCGTTTTCTACATGTAGGATCTGGGGCGGACACGCGAACGCGATCCCCCTCCTGAAAACGACGGTAAATCGCGAGATCGCTCGCCTGCTGGATGTCCACATGGACGTTGTAGTCGGGAACCCGAACATAATAGACAATCTGGAAATTCAGGGCAAAACCGCTGGGGCCCTTGGGGGTGCGTGATCAAAACCGGTGTGCTCATCGGCTGCAAACTATCTGCTGCATCATTTACGGGATTTTCGTGAATCTCTCAGACGGGGCTCAATAAATAGCGCTGAGGGGACGATAGCCCTGTACCGCTCGAAATGCGGTTGTGGTTGCCGACACGGCGCTGGCGCAAATCGCTTAGTGCAGATCGCTTAAGACGGGCTTTCGACGACAAACGCGTTTTCTGCCACAATCGGCAACCGTACACCCGGCCGCCACGCAACCGTACCGTGACACCATCAAGCCACTCGACAACCCCGATTGAGGGCTAGCGAGGTAGCCATGTCAGCGCTCATCTGTGGTTCGCTCGCGTACGACACCATCATGGTGTTTAACGATCGGTTTAAGAATCACATCCTCCCGGACAAGGTACATATCTTGAATGTCTCTTTTCTGGTACCGCAAATGCGCCGAGAATTCGGCGGCTGCGCCGGGAACATTGCCTACAACCTGAAGCTGCTCGGGGGCGAGCCACTACCCATGGGAACGGCGGGAAACGACTTCGGCCCGTATGCCGACTGGCTCGATCGATGCGGCATCAGCCGCAAGTACATCAAGGTTATCCATGGTACCTATACCGGACAGGCCTTCATCACGACGGATATGGACGACAATCAGATCACCGCGTTCCATCCCGGCGCCATGAACCTGTCACACGAAAACCGGGTGTCAGATGCAGACGGTGTTAGCATCGGTATCGTCTCCCCCGACGGTCGCGACGGCATGATTCAACACGCAACCCAATTCGCGGAAGCCGGCGTCCCCTTCATCTTTGATCCCGGCCAAGGCATGCCCCTGTTTAACGGCGACGAGTTAATGGCATTCATAGAACGGGCGACATGGGTGACGCTTAACGATTATGAGGCGCAACTTTTACAGGAACGCACGGGGGAGTCATTAGAAACGCTGACACAGCATGTTCGCGCCTTGATCGTCACCCTGGGGAGCGAGGGATCGCGTATACATACCGATGCCGGGATCATCGAAATCCCCGCCGCACCCGCCAAGGCGGTCGTCGATCCGACCGGCTGCGGGGATGCGTATCGTGCCGGCGTGCTCTACGGCCTCATGCTCGACATGCCCTGGGATAAGACGGGCCGAGTTGCCGCGCTCATGGGTACGATCAAAATCGAGCACCACGGTACTCAGAACCACAGCTTCACGCGTGCAGAGTTTGAGGCTCGTTTCCAAGAGAGCTTTGGTTCTAGTCTCTAGCGCGATCGGCCGAGACCAATAGGCGATCTCCGCGCGCCAGGTCTCGGCGGCCCTTCGAAACTGCCGTGACCCCGAAAACCGGCGAGGTTGAGGCACGCCAGCCACGTAGAACTCACCCGTGAGATCAATCGCTACAGTGCGGACGACTAAGAACTAGGCGTTGCCCGCAGCCCAAGTTCCTCTGGCGGCCGCGCTCGTGGGGGTGGCCGGCACCCCAGACCCCGGGTCACTATATTATAGAGTCGCCATCCGCCCCCTGTGCCGCTCGCACGTCCTAAATCTACCGCTCGTCTGGCTCGCCCCGATTCCCTTGACACCCCAATACCGTGGGTCTAGGCTTGTGCAAAACTACTATATCTTGTGTTATACTGAAAAATTCCCCGCGCGATATCGTTGGAGGTCGATGTGCTGATGAAGGCTGTCCCCGCAATAAAGAAACAAGAATCAATCGCCGAGATCCCCTACCAGGCGGCTTCGCTCGACATCTGGGATAAGAAGTATCGTCTGAAGACCAAGTCCGGGGAGGACGTAGACAGGGATGCCGACGATACCTACCAGCGGGTAGCCCGGGCGCTCGCCGCCGTCGAGGCGACACCTGAGAAGCGCGAGGAGTGGTATGACAGGTTTCTGTGGGCTCAGCGGAATGGCGCTATTGCCGCCGGGCGCATCGTCTCCAACGCCGGCGCCCAACAGCACAAACCAGCCACGAGCACCATTAACTGCACGGTATCCGGCACCATTCCCGACTCCATGGATGGGATCCTGCGGGCGGTGCACGAAGCGGGTCTCACGCTGAAATCGGGCGCCGGAATCGGCTATGACTTCTCTACCCTCCGGCCCAAAGGGGCCTTTGTCAGTGGGGCCGGAGCTTATACCTCCGGCCCCCTGTCTTTTATGGATATCTTCGACGCCATGTGTTTTACGGTGTCTTCCGCCGGCGGCCGCCGTGGCGCGCAGATGGGCACGTTCGACATCTCACACCCCGACGTCATGCGTTTCGTCCGCGCCAAGCGCGAGGACGGCCGTTTGCGTCAGTTCAATTTGTCCTGCCTGATCACCGACGAGTTCATACAGGCGGTAAAGGCGGACGCATCATGGGATCTCGTCTACCCAGCGAATCAGGCGGAGTGCGACGATCCCGACAGCCGTATCGTCTGGCGCCATTGGCCGATCAGCGAGGGTTATATCACGAACAACATCGGCCAGATAGCGTGCAAGGTATACCAAAGCATCCCCGCCCAGCGGTTGTGGAACCTGATCATGGCGTCCACCTATGACTACGCCGAACCTGGGTTCATCTTGATCGATCGTATCAATGATATGAACAACAACTGGTTCTGCGAAAACATTCG
>JBHIDJ010000031.1:0-28049 GCA_046760105.1 Acidiferrobacterales bacterium
TCGCCTATGAAGACTTCGTGGCCGAAAGCCTGTAAGTGTAAACTGCCGCGCCACCACCTGCGTAATCTGAAGCATCGTACCGTTCAGCTGATCTTCACTCCCGCCAGATTCTCCCAGGCTCGTTCCTTCTTACGCCGCGGCCTCTCCGGTAGTCTGCTGAATCTTAATGATTACGAACTCGGCTGGCTTGAGGGGCGTGAAACCGACTTCGATGCTGACGATGCCGAGATCGATGTTGGTCTGGGTAGTTATCTCCTTATCACACTTCACAAAGTAAGCGTCAGACGGCATTGTGCTCTGGAACGTACGCTGTAGAAAACAGATTCTGCACAAAGGCGCCGACGTTAAGCCTTATTTCTGTCCAAAGCGGGTCGTCATTCGGCTCGAAGACTACCCGCTGCGTACCGCAGTACACACTCGCCTCAATGAACAACGTCAGCCGGCGCACGGGGATATACTTATGCTCTTCGGCGAGGATATCGGCACCCCTATAAGGTACGCGCACCTCATACCACCGTGTCGATGACGGGGAACTGCGACGACAGTCAACATTTAGCTCTCCGTTTTCACCATCAGTGAGTTTGACCGATAATTCAGGCACACCGCGCAACATGGCCTCTATCCCGGCCGGCGCTTTCCACACACCGCGTCGGCTGTCCGTACGCGCAAAAACGCCTGCCACCGTCCTGCAGGGCCCCGGTGCTTTGCCAAAGGAAGAAATCAGGACTCTACGTGACCAGATCGCCAGTAACCTGGAGTTTTAGTGAAAGGACTCGATGTGTGCAAGTTATTGTTTTAAATGGTGGCCAGGGACAGAATCGAACTGCCGACACGGGGATTTTCAGTCCCCTGCTCTACCGACTGAGCTACCTGGCCGTAATCGGAAGCGCGCATTATAGGTAACCGGCTACGCGCTGAAAAGCCACAGCAAAGCGAACAGATATAGCACCTTGGATCAGGACTTCCTGGGCGGCGGAACAAAACCCGCGGGTAGTTTCGACCCCGGACCGAAGAAGTAGTTGTCCATTTCTTTTTCGATAAACTTGCGTGCCTCGGGGTCGAGCGGATTCAAACGATTTTCGTTGATCAGCATGGTCTGGTGACCGAGCCACATCTGCCACGCTTCTTTGGACACGCCTTCCCAAATTTTTTTACCCAGCTCGCCAGGATAAGGTGGAAAATCCAGCCCCTCGGCCTCGCGCCCGAGCTTCACACACTTCACCATGCGAGTCATGTTGTCGCCCTCAACTGTTCTAACAGCCGCTTGACCGGTGCGGCGAATCCACGTTCGTCAGGTCGGTCCAGGTTATACCAAACTGTCCCCGCGTTCTCCATGAGTTTACCGTCTGATCGCACGATGCGTGCGCTGATGGGAATGATGTCGAGATGAAAATGGCTAAACGAGTGGCGTAGCGGTGACCACGGTGGTTCGAGCTTGAGCGATAAGCCGAGGGTCTTACGGCACCACGCGGAGACGTTTTCCTCCGTGCATTCGGGGAAGCCCCAGAGACCACCCCACAACCCGGCCGGCGGTCGCTGTTGTAGCAGCACACGGCCACGCGCGTCGCGGATCATAACCATAGCCACGGTTTTCACCGGGAGCTTGCGCCGCGGTGCGGCCGCCGGATAGCGATGCGGATCGCCGCGGGCGAACGCGTTGCAGCCATCGTGCACGGGACAGTGCGCGCAAACAGGCCGCGCTCGCCGGCACACAGTGGCGCCGAGATCCATGATCGCTTGCGTGTAGTGGCGTACGTGCGAGCGTGGAGTGTGCATGTCCGCCAATTCCCACAGACGATTTTGCACATCGCGCTTACCGGGCCAGCCTTCAACCGCGTGATAACGTGCAAGCACGCGTTTGACATTGCCGTCTAGAATCACATGACGCTTGTCGAATGCAAACGCGAGGATCGCGGCCGCGGTGGAGGCACCGATGCCAGGAAGTGCGCATACCGCGTCAAATGTCTTGGGAAGCTCGCCATGGTGCTGCTCGACGATGATCTTTGCGGCTTTGTGCAGATTTCGGGCGCGGGCGTAATAGCCGAGCCCGGTCCAGTGGTGCAGCACCTCGTCCAAGTGAGCACGCGCGAGACTGGGAATGTCAGGGAAACGTCCCACAAAGCGGTGGAAGTAGGGAATCACCGTGGTGACCTGCGTCTGTTGAAGCATGATCTCCGACACCCATATATGGTAGGGATCGCCGCTGCGTTTCCACGGCAGATCCTTACGACCGTGCTTGCGGTACCAGGCGAGCAGGCATCGGCTAAACGGCGTCTGGCTCATGGTATGCTCAACGCCTCCAATCTCGCCCCGGTCGTGATCAGTATCTGACGTAGCTCCCGTTTCAAGACCTTCGCCCCGATGAACGGTGGTGTGCGAAAGCTGGGTACGAACTGGGCCTTATAGAACACGCGCGTGTGGTTAAACTCGCCGCGAATCCGCCAACGTTCCCATCCAGACTCGAAGTCGCTGCCTTCGCCCACAAAGTCGACCAAGATATCTCCATTCGCGCGTTGTTCGACGTCTTTCACTTGGCGAATCGTCTTGCAGAACAGCAGCACACAAGCTTCGAAGCTGAGCCAAATACGCTGCCCGCCGTCTGGAAGGTAATCCAGAACACGCGTTTCTCTCAGCGGGTCGATCAAGTCCGGCCACTGCGTGTAGTCAGTCAATATCTTCCTGGCCCAAACCGGCTCCATGAAAAGCAGGATGTTGAAGCTCACGATAAAGCCACGTTGCTTCTGCGTAACTTGCACGTTACGAACTTCGACTGCTGGCACCTGCGTTGGCGCGAGCAATGTAACGACGAGAACCAGTGACTGTAGACACGCTGCAAAGGTTCGCATAGCATTCTCTCAGCCTTCTGCTTCTTCCGCGACTTCGCTTCTTTGTTTCTTGTTCGCGCTCTCGCTTTGGCTCTTCACGTGTTCGTCCCGAGGAGGGTCTGGCTCATCGTATGGCGAGTATCTCCAACGTTTTCGCCGTTCTGATCAGCGTTCGGCGAAGCTTACGTTTGAGGATCCATGGTCCGATCAACGGTGGCACACCAAAACCGGGCACTATTTCAGCGTGATATCGGACGCGCGTCTTCTCGCCCTCGGCAAGAATCTGCCAGCGCTCCCAGCCCGAAGCAAAATCGCTGTCTTCCGGCACCATCACTGTGACGATATCGCTGTTTGGGCGGTTTTCCACGTCCTTAACTTGGTGAATGGTTTTGCAGAAGATCAGAACACAGGTACGGAAGCGCAGCCGCACGCGCTGCCGCTCATCTGCGAAGGTCTTCAGCAGGCGGCTTTCTTTAAGGGTCTTGGACAAACGGGGCCACTGTCTATAGTCGCTTAGAAGCTCGCGGGCCTTTGCCGGGTCGGCAGCCACTAGCACGTCAAAAGTAACGAGATAGCTGTCTTGGCTTCGCGTGATCTCGAGTTTGTGAATGGTGACGGCTGCCGCCGGCGTGGTTGCGAACAGTGTGATCGTCAAGATCACTAGCCACTGACGTCTGACACCCATTCGCATTTGATGACTAGAACTTGAGTTTCTCCTTGAGCTTGTCCTCGAGTTTTTTCCTAAGCTCGTCTTCTAATTCTTTTTTCTTTTCTTCTTTCTTCTTTTCAATTTTTTTCTTGACTTTTTTCTCTATCTCGGCCTTTAGAACTTCGTTCCACGCGACATTGAATTCGGGTGCTGAAAACGTCCCGCGAATATCCACGGGAACCGTTGCGCCCTTCCTCGAAGCGGCCTCAGCCAATGTCACCTCGAGCCGGTAGTGGATCGTTTCCTTGGGCAGGTTGGCCGTACCCTTACCGCTCGCGCGCAGATTGGCGCCTTGCATAGTCAGGTCGTTGTTTCGTGCGACACCATTCGTGAAATTTACCGTGCCACTAAAGCGTGTGAATACCGTCGAATCGGTGGCCTTTGGCCTGACCTTTACCGGTTTTCCTCTTAGCTTGTCGTATTTTGTTTTGGCATCATTGATGGACTGTTGCAGGTTGACGCCCAAGATCTCGCCATTGCGCAGATTAATCACGCCCTTGCCATTCAGCGTTTGCATGACCCTCTGGGTGTTTGAGCCACGTGCTGTTAGGTTCATGTCTACATTGCCGGTGCCGGTGAGCTTATCGTAGACTTCCGCGTCCCTGAGAAAGGGTCCTAGCTGGACGTTTGTCAGTTTTTCGTTGACGGTGAACTTAGGCGTCTTGCTACGGGCATCGACCACGGTTTTGCCGCTATAACGACCGCCATAGAGCGCCGCCTGATTAGGACCGACTGTGAGCAAACCGTTTTTTGCCCCGAGCTTTATCGAGACATTAGAAGAACGTATACCAAACGCCTTGAGTTTGTTGATACGCGCCTGCCCCCGGACATTGAGATCGCGCAGCACGTCAAGCGGCAGCGTGGCGACCACATCTTGTTTACCGGAAGCACCCTTTTGCTGGGGACTGGCTGGCGGCAGATAGCGGTCCAGATCGATCTGATCGAGCGTGAGATTGAAGGCGTATGCTGGCTTTGAAAAATTGCGTACCGCAAGCTTGCCGCTGAGGGTGCTTTCATCGAGCTTGGCGTTAAGTTTTTCGAACGCCACGTGGTCTGCCGATGCGTTGAAGCTCGATTTGAACGAGGCGTTTGCCAGCACCTTTTTATCAACGGCCTTGTAGTCGACATCGAACTTCTTCATGAGTTTACGAAGGTCGAGCTTCGGCACCGCCAGTTGGCCATTCACTTGGGGTTTCGTATCGAGCTGGCGCACCTTGAGCTTGCCGGTCAGCGCCAAGTCGGCCGCTGTCAACGATAGACTCGGTACATCTACCGTCTGGTGACCTAGGTCTGCTTTGAATTCTGTCTTTGCGGAAACGTCGGCAAGGGCATTTATTAAAGTCGGGTCGACCTCGATCGCCAGTTTTTTCATAAGCGGGCCGGGATCAAACGGTGCAATGCCGAGGCTGCCTTGTATCACCGGCGCGTCAGTGATCTTGGTGGCCTGAATGCGGCCTTGCATATCCATGTTGTCGACCGACAGCGTGAGCTCGGCCAGGTCCAGCGTCTGCTGCCCCAAGTCGAGATTCGCCTCTGTCTTGAGTTTCACCGGGATGCGCTTCGGCGGGTCGCCGGCCTCGAGCTCGAATGCGATCTCGATATCGACCGGCTTACCGGGCGCGATCTCCCCCGACTGGAGGGCGACGTCACGCACCGCATACTCAGAGCGAGTGCTTTCATCCCGCCAGCGGGCCTCGCTGTTACGAATGTCGATCCCGCCGACCGTTAGCGCAGCGATCCCGAGTCCGGCTGACGTGCTCGGTTGCTGGTGCGCAACTGATCCTGGCTGCGTCGGGCCCATGAGATCATCCCAGTTGGTCTTGCCGGCCTGATTCTTGGCGAGATCGAGTTTGAGGCCGTCGAGCTTCACCCTGTCCACCTCGACTTTTCTACTAAGGAGTGGCAGAACCTTGACCTTCACGCCAGCAGAGTCGATACGGGCGAACGGCGCTTCGCCGAAGCCCGGTGCGTTTGAGAGCTCAACCCCGCCCATCTCGACACCGAGCCACGGGAAGAAGGACAGGCCGATGTTCCCTTCAATCTTGAGATCACGACCGGTATTTTCTTTTACCCTTTGGATGACCTGGTCTTTGTAGTCGTTAGGGTCGATCAGGAAGGGAAGCGCGATAGCGAGCGCGACGACCCCTAAGATAACGATTCCCAGCACGATCGCTAGGATCTTTATGACTTTCTTCACGACAAAGTCCTCAAAAAGTGGTAGTTGGAGCGGGTGATGGGAATCGAACCCACGTCATCAGCTTGGGAAGCTGAGGTTCTGCCATTGAACTACACCCGCATTTCGCGTGATTTTATGCGGACTTAGAGCGAGTCACAATTACAACCATAATACCGGGTGGTGGCGATAATGTCACATGCTCGGTTGTCTAAGGTGGCACCTTCTCGTCATACGTGTTCGCTGCTTCGCAGCTAACCCGTACCCGTTTGCTCCTCTTGGGCGATAAGCTCCCAAGTCATCTGCCTGTAGCGCTCTTTCATCAATTACATGAGTTGGGCCTGTCATTTATGTTTTGAATCAATAAATGATCTCGGAATTGCTTTGACAATTTCTTCGGCTAGTATTTTATATCCATTATTTCCAAAAAAATGAACATCATCAGTAAAAATAGTTTCGTCTATACCATCATAGATATTGGTGCTATCTAAATAGATTACATCATCTTTTTCTGACAACTCTACCAACTTGCGATTTAATTCATTAAATAAAGAAATTACTACGTTTTCTCTATATTTATAATGTGTAAATCCCTTTTCTTGCTCAGATAATGGATCTTTAAATGCTTTAAAGGGTTGCAAAACCATTATACGATTTGCTCTTATTCCTTTTGCTAATACATTAATGTTATGTTGTGCATCAATAAATACTGGAATTGCATCCATATATTCGCTTACCTGCTTAATTTTATATCTTGCAAGCATCCGGCCGATCCCATTTATTAATTGAGACTGCCGACCGAGTTCAGCAAGAGGTGCAAGAAAAGGCTGAGTCAAAGAGAGCCTGTAGGCTGGATCAAGAAAAAAGGTTCCAGCTTTGTCTTCTCTAAGACGGTTAGTTAGGTCATTTGCTCCATCTAGCGTTATTATCAGATTCGGATTAAGGTTAATGCCCCATAAGCTAGCAACAATTAATTCTTGCCGGGAATTGTAAGCCCCCCATGAAGCATTTATTACATCAAATTCTTGTGTTGGGAATTCTTTTTTTAGCGCTTGAATAATCAGATCAGTAGGAAACCCAGCTGCTGTCGAACCGCCTAGAAGTAGTACTCGATATTTACCCAAGATATCGTTTTGCGATTTGTTTTTACTAAGAAGATCATCCCAATTAGGCCCAAACATAACAAAAGGGTGATATTTGAGATATAAAGTTCTCTCAGGAATTCCAGCAGTAGAGTCCCCCCTCAAAAAATAAATTAAAATTCGAGCGCCTCCCTCCAACAACAATACTAGCGAAATAAGAACAAGAAAATTGACAAGAATTACAAAAAAGAGCTTATTTCTTTGCACTTTATTCATTGTTAACCGCCCGCATAAGAACGAATCTGTGAAGAGCAAATAATCAAGACAAAGCGTGCAAACTGCTGAACTAAATTATCAGATTCTGCACGTTCACGGTGGGACGCAAATGGGATTGGTCCTATCTTCTTGGTCCTAGTGGTCTTTGGTGGGTACTGCCATTTAACGCGCTTTAACCCCTTGATTTTTTGCGGCATTGGAACGGGTGCAGTGGATTGGGAAGCTGAGGTTCTGCCATTGAACTACACCCGCTTTTCCGCTGATTTTATGCGGAGTTAGAGAGGGTCACAAGAGGGGCCAAAATACAAGATGGTGCCGATAATGTGACGTGTTCCGGTATCCAAGGTGGGACGTTCTCGCCATACATGTTCGCTGCTTCGCAGCCAACTGGTACTCAAGCAGTAATAGACATCAATTCAGTGTAGAAATTGAGAACAACGCCCTACAGTGCCAGGGCAAAAGAGCGGCCCCGGAGGCTGCCGCTCTTCCCCACTCTCGCATGAGTATGTGCGGTATAGCGATAGCAGTAACTCGCGATTCTTGAAGCACTCTTCGCTGCCCCGTCAGGCCCGCGAGTGCATTGAATATCATTGCCCTCTTTTGCGCAACGTGAAGTCGACGGCCTTGTCGATCATTTTCCGGATAGCTGTCTCCATCGGCGTTTTATGAAACACATTCAGTTCTCTACTTAGCTCTCCGTTATCGAGGGCGACGCTGCCTTTGAACTTGCCTGCCGACCCCTTCACATTGGTGGCCGCAACAATTTGCCCAGTCCCTAAATTAATAAGGCGCAAGTCCATGGCTACTTTGGTCGTGCTGAGGAAGCCCTTGAGCTTTCCCTTGAGCTTTTTTTTCAACTTGTCCGGAACGTCGACACGACTGGCGTCAGCCGCAAATGCAGTGATCGCACCGGTCACCAGTAGGTCAGCACGTGGGGCCTGTCCGCCCGCCTCTTCTATCGCCTTGATGGTCTCCTTATCGAGTACAATAAAGCGATTGGTCCGCACCAAAGCGGTGGTCATCATCTCGCTTAGCGCAGCACCGAACTCCGGCCGGAAATTGCTTGTTCCACCTGTCTTGTCGGTAAACTTGCCGACGATGATTTTAGGGCTGTTATGTGACCCCAAATTAGCATTAGTTCCTGCATAGGCCACTTGGCTTACTACAAAAAAGCAAATAATGGCTAGTCTGATTACTTTCATGTCACTCTCCTTTTTGTACATTCTGGTTCCTGCACTTCCTTCCAACTGCTCCGTGGCTGTTGAGGCTTCCTTCCGTTCCATGGCTGCTTCTCCTGTATCGTCATGCAATTAGACGTTTAAAAAACTTGCGCTACCCTGCGGTAAGTCACTTCATCCCTTCTTTCTAAGAAATTAGTGTCTCGGTGCGGTCGAAGGTAGGAAATTTTTGGCATAGAAGGTGTGACCTATTACCACCGCGTCTAGTCTCACGGGTGATCACTGGTGTGAGAACGACCACGAAATCCTGACACACTTCAAACGAGATTATTTATGGCGCGATACAGAAGATGCGGCAAGCGCCTCATTAAAAGGAGACGGGGGTAATGGTATTGCCATGACAGCTGAGGCTGGTTGGATCTATGAATCTCAAGATCTGGGGATGTTGTGACGAATTGCTTGCCAGAGTGAAGGTAGCGCTCGAGTACTCTAGTCTCGTATGAGCTGAGGCAGCCACGTTGCAACTTCCGGGACCGCCATTGCGAACAGAAGGAATGCGATTATGCCGAAGAAAAACGGCATGTTGGCGCGCAACACATCCATCTGGTCCACATTGGCGATCTTGCCTGCAATGAAAAGTGCAATCGCCATCGGCGGCGTCACCTGGCCGATGACCACTGCGATTACCATCAAAACACCGAAGTGGATCAAATCGACGTTAAACGCCAGCAGGGTTGGCAAGATGATGGGCACAAGGACCGGAATCAATGGATCGAGGATCATGCCGGCGACGATCGCCAAGATCACCATGGCTAGTAAGCGTAAGTACTCGCTATCTCCGATGGCGATGAAGTCGATAATCACGACGAGCGCCTCGGGAACGTGGGCGTTGGTTAAACCCGCTCCCAGGGCGAAGGAAAGGCCGACGATGATCAACAGCTCTCCGGTCAACTGCACCGCGTTGACCATCACCCGGTAGAGGCCCCTGAGGTTGAGCCTGCGGTAGACGAACATCGAGAGCACGAGTGCGTACATCACGGCGAACGCGCCGGCCTCGGTGGGTGTGAACACGCCGATCACCAGGCCGCCGACGATGATGACCGGCATCCCGAAGGAAAGGATGGCGCGCCTCCCTGTGCGGACGACTTCTGAAATGGCAAAGGCCGAATAGGGTTTCCAACCACGCCGTCGCGCCAAATAGGCGATGATCAACATCTGGCTGAGTCCGAGCAGGATGCCGGGAATGGCACCCGCCAGGAACAGCGCCCCGAGGGAAGTACCGGTTACGGCGGAATACAGAATCATCGGCGAGCTCGGGGGAATCATCGGACCGATGCCAGCCGAGGACGCGGTCACTGCAGCCGAAAAGTCGGCCGGGTAGCCGTTCGCCTTCATCGCCGGAATGACGATCGAGCCGGTGCCCGCCAGATCGGCGGTCGACGAGCCGATCATGCCGCCGAAGAACATGCTGGTCATCACATTCACATGGGCAAGGCCGCCGCGCAACCATCCGACAATCGCGCGCGCGCACTCGAAAAGCCGGGCGGAAATCCCGCCCGCGTTCATCAACCCACCCGCCAGCACGAACAGCGGCAAGGCAATTAACACAAAACGGCCCATCCCCGAGATCATTGTTTGTGGCAGGGTCAGCGCCCAGGCGCCGGAAAAATAGAAGTTCACGATGACCGCGGTGGCGATCGAAATCATCATCGGCACCCGCAGGACGAGGAGGCCGCAAAGGAGAGCAACGGAGATCATGGCGCCGCTCATGCACGCAGCTCCCGTCGCGGCGCTCGCCCGCGCGTGTCCGGAATCGGGGCCGCGTCCCGGCCCTGCTTCACGTGCGCCCGGCGGTCATCCACCATCGCCGGGTCCTCGACGGCCGCGCTTGTATTCGCGGTAAAGCACGGCCAGAAATGCGATGCCGCCGCCGAATCCGCCGATGACGAGCGCGATGGTAGAGGCGCCTTTCGGCGCCTCCATATAGGTGGTCCGGTCGGCGCCAAAAAGAAGAACGTGCTCCGTCGAGATCGCGCCCAAGAAAAATAGTATCGCGACGGACAAAATGTACCCGGCCGGTGCGAGAAAGCGCTGCGTAGAACGGGGGAGTTTGTCGAAGAAAAAGTCGATCCGGATCATTGTCCCCCTGCGGATGGCAAGGAACAGCCCCGTCATCGCCAGCCACGGCACGAGAAGCTGCACCAGCTCCTCGGCCCAGATGAGGTGGACGTTGAACGCATACCGTCCCAACGCATTGACGAAAATGACCCCGACGATGGTGCATAGGACGCCAACGCCCAAAATCTCGATGGTCTTGTTGACGGCGCGGTCGAAGCGGGGCCGCCCCTCGTCCGGGTCGGCCAGCTCCTGGCGCCGCGTCGCCTCGCCGATCTGCTCGGACAGTTGGGACGCGTCCGCCTGTGTGTATTCCGTCTGAGATTTCGGCTTGGTGCCCATGGCGCCCCTATCTACAAGGTCCGCTGTCTTCCTCCGAGGGTGTCTTTCCGTCGCCGGGGGCGGAAGGATACCCTGCATCGCCGGAAGTGTCCGTCATTGGCGGAAAGGTCGTGTTCAGCCCTTGCCGACACGCGGTAAAGGATTGACAGCGGAGCACGCCGAAGCGCGCTCCGCTGCCCGAACCAATGGTAGGCGATTACTCGATAGCTTTAAGCACGTCGTTCGTGAAGTCCTTGCCGGCGACCTTGGCGACCTCGTCGGCGATGGGCAACGCTGCCTTCTGGAAGGCGCGCGAATCGATGTTGTTGAAACTCACCTTGCCCTTGGAGAGCGTCTTGATTTGACCGAGCAGCTTGGCGTCGTTATCGATGCCGTACTGGCGGCTCGCCCCCTCGGCCCTCATCGCCGCGCGGTCGACGGCGCGGCGTTGCGCCTCGGTAAGGGAATTGTACTTCTTGAGGTTCATCACTAATGTGATCGGCGTGTACACATGACGGGACATGGAGATGTACTTCTGTACTTCGTACCACTTCCACTTGTTAATGTTGCCCAGCGGGTTCTCCTGGCCGTCGACCACCCCTTGTTGTAGCGCCAGATAGACCTCGCCGATGTTCATGGTGATCGGTGACGCGCCGAGCATCTGGAAGGCCAGGTTGCGGGTCTTGCTGCCCGGCGTGCGCAGCTTCAGGCCCTTCAGGTCGGCCGGCACCTTCACCGGCCGCACGTTGTTGGTGATGTGGCGGAAACCAATCTCACCGAAGCCGATGACCTTGAGGCCCGCGCTCTTTTGGAACGATTTGTCCAACTGCCTGCCGATGTCGCCGTCTAGGACCTTGGCCACCGCCACACGGTCTTTGAACAGGAACGGGATGTCGAACACGGCCCATTTCGAATCGAGCGCCACCGCGTCCGAGCCGATGGGAATGACATCGAGCTGGCCGGTGCGCACCTGCTCCATGTGCACGATCTCGTCGCCCAGCGTGCCGCTGTCGAAGTACTCGATGGCTACCTGGTTACCGAGCTCCCCCTTCAGGAAATCCCGAAAAGACGCGAGCATGTGCTGCGTAGCAGCCCCGGGTGTGCTTTCTACCGATAGCCTAAGTTTCAATACGTCGGCCCGCACATCCGCGGGTGCGACGAGCGTTGTTGCTAATAACAGCCCCATCACAAGGGCCGATTTTGCAAAAGAATTCATAGTACCCTCCTTCCTATTATGGTTTTCAACAGCCTGCTAGAACTTCACATGACTATCTTGCAGAACTTCGCGGTTCACCTCAAGGCCAAAGCCCGGTGATTCTGGAATTCTAATGACTCCATTTGCGGGCTTCGGCGCTTCAATGAACAAGTTATCCTCCATGAATTGCGATTTCAAATGACACTCCACGTGTGTGCCGTTCCTGAAACCCGCCACGTGGTGCATACTGAAAAATGTCCCCCCGCCCGCGTCCGACAGCGGTTTGTTGTAGAGCTGTGCCAGGTACGCTACCTTGCGCGTTTCGCTAACACCTCCATTGAACATGCTGTTCGGTAGCAGAATATCAATCGCATCGTGTTCGATGTACTGTCGAAATCGTGCAGTGTGACCCTCCATCTGACCAGCCGCCAAAGGAATTGTTGTATGCCGGCGTAGATGGGCAAGATCTCTGACCTCATTTCGGTGGACAGGGTCTTCGAACCACGCAATGTTACAGTCCTCGACGGCCCGGGATATGCTCATCGCCTGATCGAGCGAATAGGATTCGTTGGCATCCAACGCGAGCTCGACGTCGTCACCGATAGCGTCACGAACATATCGAATGCGCGCTGCATCCCGCCGCCAGCCTTGGTTTGATACGGCCGCGAGCATCTTCAGTCGCTTGTGTCCGCTTGCAACCAAGTCTCTCGCCAGTTCCACGAGCTGATCACGATCGTAATTTCCGAAGCCAAAGGTCATGTAGACGGTGGCGTAATCCCGAAAGCCGCCAAGAAGCTGTGCGACGGTTCGGCCCGCCTGTTTGCCAATGATGTCCCAGAGCGCAATGTCAAGGCATGACACAGTCGCCAGGTTGACGCCCGTCATGATGCCACGCTCACTGACAACGCGGGCGACACGATCATGTATCGCCTCGAGGTCGCGCGGGTCCATATCTTTGACGACCGGAAGGATATCGTTCGTTAGCGTCACCGCAACCGCCGGTGCAAGGAAGCGCGCGGTCATACCGTAACCGACATGACCTTCATCGGTTTCCACCTCGCAGAACACATGGTTTCGGTAATCGACCGGCTCCTCGAACAGCGGAAGGAAAATTGGCATCCTGTGGACGCTCGCTCGGATATCCTTGATTTTCATGAGCGTATCTTACTACCAGCTGATCAAAGCGAAAATGAAATAACGAAGGGAAGAAAAATCACAAAAGTAAATCATCAAATTCCCTGCGCTAAAGGTGGCACGGAAACTGGGAGTGGTCCTATCTTCTTGGTCCTAGTGGTCTTTCGCCGGTACTACGAGTTAACGCTTTTTAACCGCTGGATTTCTGTGGCATTGGAACTGGTGCAGTGGATTGGGGAAGCTGAGGTTCTGCCATTGAACTACACGCGCGTGCGTTGCGCGGTGGTTCGCAATACAATAGTGTATCCGTTTTAACGCAGGTAGGTATGTCGAGAAGACCCGCGATGGCGAAAATCTTTATAAATGGCGAGGAACGGCCACTGGACGGCCCGGTGACGATTGTGCGCTTGCTTGAGGACATCGGGTTGGCGCAGGCGCGGGTCGCAGTCGCCGTCAACCGCCACATTGTGCCGCGCAGCCGACACGAGGAATACCAGTTGCAGCCTGAGGATCAGGTAGAAATTGTGCGCGCCATAGGGGGTGGATAATGAGCACGCGCGCGCAGCAGATCCCCGGGCCGGTTGCACCAGCCACCGCTGATAATCCCTTGACGGTGGCGGGCGTGGCTTATCACTCGCGTCTGCTCGTGGGCACGGGCAAATACAAGGACCTGGAAGAGACCGGGCGTGCGGTCGCTGCCAGCGGGGCGCAGATCGTGACTGTCGCCATCCGCCGAACCAACATCGGCCAAAACCCCAATGAGCCAAACCTGCTGGATGTGATCCCGCCCGACAGGTATACGATTCTGCCCAACACCGCCGGCTGTTACACCGCTGAGGATGCGGTCTTTACCTGTCGGCTGGCGCGCGAACTGTTGGGCGGCCACGATCTCGTCAAGCTCGAGGTACTGGGCGACGAAAAGACACTGTTTCCCCACATCCCGGAGACCTTGGAGGCGGCCGAGGTCTTGATCAAGGAAGACTTCAAGGTGATGGTCTATACGAATGACGATCCCATCATGGCCAAGCGCTTCGAGGAAATGGGTTGTGTCGCGGTGATGCCGCTGGCGGCACCCATCGGCTCCGGTCTCGGGATCCGCAACCCCTACAACATCCGTTTCATCGTCGAGGCGGCCAGCGTGCCAATTCTGGTGGACGCCGGTGTCGGCACTGCCAGCGATGCGGCGATCGCCATGGAGCTCGGCTGCGACGGCGTATTGATGAACACCGCGATCGCCGCCGCCAAGAACCCGGTGCTGATGGCCGCCGCCATGAAGAAAGCAATAGAGGCGGGCCGCGAGGCCTATCTTGCCGGGCGCATGCCGCGCAAACGTTACGGATCGGCATCATCCCCAATAGACGGCACGTTTTTTTAAACACAGTAGCGGATAGCTGGTAGCTAGTGGCTAGGGAACACTTGCTGCTGGTTGCTAGCTCAAGGAAACGCTCGCTACTAGCCACTCGTCACTCGCTACTTCGGCAGTGTCCGAATCCACCAAATCTCTCCGTGGCATAAAAAGCTACGTACGCCGGGAGGGGCGTATTACGCGGGCGCAGCAGCGTGCGCTGCACGAGCTCTGGCCCAAGTACGGGATCGATGACGGGGACGAGTTGGATTTCGGTGACGTCTTCGGGCGCCGTTCATCTGTGAGCGTTGAAATCGGTTTTGGCAACGGCGACGCCTTGTGTGCGTTGGCCCAGGCCAACCCCGAGAACGACTACCTGGGGGTAGAGGTCTATCGCCCGGGTATCGGCAGTCTATTGCTCAAGCTTGAGGACCGTGGTCTGGGCAACGTCCGCGTTATCTGTGACGAGGCCACCCCCGTTATGACCGAGCGCATTCTTGACGCCTCGCTCGACGCCGTCTATCTGTTCTTCCCCGATCCCTGGCCGAAGAAGCGACACCACAAGCGCCGGCTCGTCCAACGGCAGTTCGTGGAGGTGGTTGCGCGCAAGCTCAAGCCGGGTGGGCGTTTCCACGTCGCCACGGATTGGCAAGATTATGCCGAACACGTGCTCACCATTACGTCGCAAATAAACGGCCTGGAGAATATCGCCGGCATGGGTAACTACGCCCAGCGTCCCGATTACCGCTGCCCCACCCGCTTTGAACGGCGGGGGCAAAAACGCGGTTACCGGATCTGGGACGTGATCTGTCGGCGCACGACCTAGAGCCGGCGGTTGCCCCTGCGCGGCAGGCGCGCCGACACAACGGCTCGCTCGAGGGGCATCGCCGCCGACTGCCCTCGCCTGATACGTGGCCTCGACCCCGCTGGCAGGCGGCATGGGATTTGCACCCGCTACCCCTGATGCCGTTCCCCCAGACCGACCCACAGATCGAACCCAACAAGCCCCTTGGAGGGGTTGTAGGCATCCGCGCAGGACTGACTGTCCCTAATCGACCGGTGAGCTCGACATGATGCCCGAACATCACAATGCGCTAGCTGCCGGCACTCGCATCGAGTGCTATGAAATCAAAGAGGTGCTCGGGATAGGCGGATTTGGGATCACCTATAGAGGTTTCGACCACAGCCTGCACCACGAAGTCGCCATTAAGGAATACCTCCCGAGCGACGTCGCCGAGCGCACGGCCGATCGAACCACGGTGACTCCCAAGTCCGAAGCCGACCAGTCACCGTATGTGGACGGCCTCAAGCGTTTCCTCGACGAAGCACGTATCCTCGCGAAATTTCGCGAGCCCAACATCGTACGCGTCAGCCGTTATCTCGAATGCTACGGCACCGCTTATATGGTGATGGATTACGAAGAAGGCGAGCCCCTGAGTGGTTATATTCGGGAAGGCCACGGCTTCTCCGAACGAGAGATCAAGGGGATCATCATTCCTATCTTGAACGGTTTGCGTGCCGTACACGCGAAGGATTTCCTGCACCGTGACATCAAGCCCGGAAATATCTATCTGCGAAAGACCGGATCGCCGGTACTGTTGGATTTTGGCGCCGCATGGCACGCGCTTGGCGCGCGTGCACCTGCTGCTATCACAATGGTGACTCCCGGCTATGCGCCGTATGAGCAGTACTACATGCTCGATGAATATGGTCCTTGGTCGGATTTGTATGCCTGCGGGGCGACGGTATACCACTGTATAACTGGCGTAGCGCCGGTGGCGGCCACGGACCGTATGGCCGCCATCCGCGACGGTAAGCCGGATCCGCTCGGCGATGTCAAAGCGGCGCTTAGGGGCAGGTACAGCGCCGCATTTCTCGATGCCGTTGCCTGGCTGCTGCAGCCTTTTGCGAAAGATCGTCCACAGACTGTGGACCAGGCACTGGATGCCTTGCTCAAACAGGACGATAAAGCTCAAGCTACCCAGCCGGGACTCAATGATGGGACGCCGAACCCGCCTGACGATCGGGAGTTGCCGAAGACAATGATACTAGACGCGTCCGCGGAAACTTATTGGAGCCCGGAGGAAGGATCTAACAATACTGTCAAACCCCAAGTGAGTTTGGAGCAGCGCATTCTGCGACTCGTCGAGGAAAGCTTAGCCAACTATATCGGGCCGATAGCACGACTGCTTGTCGCCAAGGCAGCAAAGAAAGCCACGACCGCGGACGAGCTTTTTCGGCTAGTCGCTAAGGAGATAGCCGATGCCGAACAGAAAAGAGCGTTTCTCAGCACGGTCACGCAACGGTTTCTGTCCGGTTAGGATCTGGGCATTACTGACTGTTCCCTGTACACGCCGTGGCGGCTGCCACAGCGCAGCTCGTCGCGGACATCCCGCCTCACAGGCCTCAACTGGGCCTGCGAACAGCGCCCGAGCGGTTCGTCCCGATTAGCGCGGGCTGCTAGAATTGTGTTATAAATCCTTGATTTTTTGGGTTCCAGCACATGCCAGCCGGTTCGCAGCAACAGTGCCGACAGCCACGCGCAGGCAAGGCCACAGCATACCGATGGGTTGAGTGATCGCGATGAGCACGTATCACCATGCCCTGGCCCCCGGCGCCCGTATCGAATCCTACGAGGTCAAGCGCGTACTCGGTGTGGGCGGATTTGGCGTCACCTATAGGGCCTACGATCACGTGCTAGAACGCGACGTGGCGATGAAGGAATACCTGCCCACGGGGCTTGCGGTACGGACGCCGGACGGCACGACAGTAAGCCCAAAGTCTGACAACGATGTGCAGAACTATGAGTATGGGCTCAAGCGTTTTCTGGACGAGGCGCGCACCCTGGCGAAATTCCGTGAACCCAACATCGTGCGTGTTATCCGCTACATGGAAGCCCACGGCACCGCCTACTTTGTCATGGACTACGAGGAGGGTCACGCCTTAAGTGCGCGCCTAAAGAGGCGCGGCACCATTCCCGAGGACGAAGTGCGGGCGATAATACTTCCAATCCTACGCAGCCTGCGCGCAGTCCATAGCCAGAAGTTCCTGCACCGCGATATCAAGCCCGCCAACATCTACTTGCGAAACGACGGTTCGCCGGTGCTGCTTGACTTCGGCTCTGCGCGGCTGGCGCTCGGTGAACAAAGTCGTGCCATGACTGGGCTGGTCACGCCGGGATACGCGCCGTTTGAGCAATACTTCTCTCGGGGCAAACAGGGCCCCTGGACCGACCTCTATGGCATCGGCGCCACCATGTACCACTGTATAACCGGGTTGGCGCCGGCCGCATCGACCGAACGCATTGCCGCCATTCAAGATGGTGAGCCGGATCCCCTCGGCAATCTCGGCCGGCTCACGGCCAAGGGTTGTAGTGGGGGGTTTGTGCAGACGCTAATGTGGATGCTGGAGCCGAACGCCAAGGAGCGGCCGCAGACCGTCGATGACGTGCTGGACGCGCTTGACAGAGACCGTGCTGAACCGGCCGACACGCTCGCGGGTGGTGCCGACACTACGCGCAAAACGGCTTTTCCAGAAACCCTGGCCATTGATACGCTCGCCGACACCGATACGACTTGGGAACCAGAGATCCTGCAGACGGTAGAGATCAATCTGGAACGGCATATCGGGCCATTATCAAAGGCGCTTGTCAGAAAGGCGGCCCAGAAGACCTCGAATGTAGAGGAATTGACCGAGCTTTTGTCGAGATTTATCCCGTCGGATCGCGAGAAGACCGTTTTTCTGGCCAAGACACAGTTGATTCGCGACACCGAGACAGCGCCGAGCGAACCGCCGGATAGCATCGCTCAACCCACTGCACCGCCGCCGGAGCCGACGCGGGCTCCGCCCGCCACAGGATTGCACGAGAAGACGTTACAGGTGGCAGAAGACAATCTCGCTGTCTATCTGGGACCGATGGCGAAGATTCTCGTCAAGAAGGCTGCTTCAAAGACCTCAGATCTCGATGAGTTCTGCCGAATCCTCGCCGAAGAATTGCCGGACGAGGAACAAAAAAGCGCTTTCCGCAACGCGGTAAGGAAAAATGCGCCTTCTGGGCACGGTTGAGCCTCTGCATGTCCCCTCGGCCGGCGGCGGTTGACGTCCCAGATCGGGGGAATTCTAGGTAAAGGCGTACTAGAATAACGTTTGGTCGGGGGTAACGCGCCACCAACTTTGGGCTCCCTGGCCCGGCCGTTTCGGCCGGGAATGCGCGACACTGATAGCGCAAGCGAAGCCTGATGACAACAAAACCCCGCCAAACGGCCAGGCGATATGAACGCACAACGAATAATGATACTGATGGCGGTGCTAACGCTGGTGAGCGGTGCTGCCCATGCCAACTGGACAGCAAGGCAGGTATTCGACCCGATAAAGGATGAAACGCACTGTATGCTGGAATCGGTCAAACACACGATTGATGACGGATATCAAGATACAGAAATACTGCTGCGTGTTAACGAGAAAGCATTGTTCGTCGTAACAAGGTCCAATATCGACGCAAGCAAGGACGACATCGGCTTTCAAGTGGACCATCATGAATTTATGAAAATGGACAAGGTCTATTTGGAACAAACCGTGGTATTTGAAACCGAAATCTCAAAAATCATAGAGCAGTTCAAGAAGGGACTCCGTGCGCAGTTTACGTTGCGGTTCTGGCCGACCTACCCGGATACTGGGCCAAAGACGGTCACGTTCAGTTTGATCGGCTTTACTAAGGCGCACGGCAATCTGGCGGATTGTTGAGAACGACGGCCCAGATCGGCAGCTGTTGCCGTTCAAGAAAGAGCGCATAGAGATCAAAGGAGGGGGTAATGAAACTAACACTAAAGTTTAACTTAGTATTGCTTTTTGTGTTTTCGATAGGCCTGGCAATTACAGGCGTATTGTCCTGGCAAATTCTACAAGACAATGCACGCAAAGAAATGCTTGACCGTGCTGGGTTGATGATGGACGCAGCGTTGGCGGTTCGCGGCTACACTGTCAAACAAATTAAACCCTTGCTGGCGCTGCAGATGAAGAAGACGTTTCTTCCGCAAAGTGTTCCCGCTTACGCGGCGACCGAGGTCTTTAACACGGTTCGCGAAAAACACAAGGAATTTGCGTACAAGGAGGCGACGTTAAATCCTTCGAATCCGCGAGATCGGGCGGTCGACTGGGAAACAGACATCGTCAACCAGTTTCGTAACAACGCCGAGCAAAAGGAGATAGTTGGGGTCCGGACCACGGGCTTCGGCGGAGAATCGCTCTATCTAGCGCGGCCGATGCAGATCAAAAACCCAGGCTGTCTGACCTGTCATAGCACGGTGGAGGCAGCGCCCAAGACGCAGCTGGCGAAATACGGGACGGCGAACGGTTTTGGCTGGAAGATGAACGAGATTGTCGGCGCACGTATCATCTCCGTGCCGCTGTCTGTTCCGCTGGCGCAGGCGAGAAGGGCATTCGTGACATTTATGGGATCGCTCGTGGCCGTGTTCGTCCTCATTATCATTATTCTCAATGTTATGTTGCGGTCGATCGTCATACGCCCGGTGACCAAGATGTCGGGGATCGCAGACGAAGTGAGCAGGGGCAACATGGAAGCGCCGGAATTTTCGGAACGCGGCAAGGACGAAATCAGTGTGCTGGCTACGTCTTTCAATCGCATGCGTCGAAGCCTCGAGAAGGCGATGAAGATGTTGGAGGAGTAGCGGCGTAAGGCACGCCTTATATTATGGAGCGGCAGAGCAGAACATGGTTATGTAGTGTTGTGTTCCTCGATATTGTTAAGTACACGGAAAAAGCCGTGACTCAGCAGATCGACATGAAGGAACACTTGCAAGAGTTTGTCGCCGGTGCTGTTTCGAATATCGCCGAAAGCGACCGTATTATCGTCGATACCGGAGATGGTGCCGCCCTTTGTTTTCTCGGTGATCCCGAAGAAGCACTGTTTGTTGCACTCAATCTGCGTGATTTGTTGACGAGCAAAGAGAAGCAGGGGTCGACACCATTTGAAGTGCGAATCGGCATAAACCTAGGTCCCGTGAAGGTGGTCAAGAGTCTCAGCGGGCAATTGAACCCGCTTGGGGATGGAATCAATAACGCGCAGCGGGTGATGAGTTTTGCAAAGCCTGGTCAAATTCTGGTATCTCGCTCCTTTTATGAGGTAATCGCCTGTCTTTCGCAGGAGTATGCGAAGCTGTTCCACTTTTTGGGTACACGCAAAGACAAGCACGTCAAAGAGCATGCGGTCTATGAGGTCAAGTTACCCGAAAAGGAGCAAACCTATGCGGCTGTGAAGGAGATTACGGAACGGATCGCGGAGGAGAGAGAGGAGAATCTCATAGCGCTCACCTGGGACCCGGCTGTGCTAAAGGCGGCGGAAAAAGATCTTGCACATTACATTGGTCCGCTGGCAAAGGTCCTCGTCAGTCGAGCGGCGCAGCAGGTGTCTAACGCCGAGGAGCTGTACAGTAGCTTGGCCACCATGATTCCGGAACAGGAGGTTAAGGATAAATTCCTCGCCCATATGCCCGGGTCTAACAAGGGCAAGGTACCGGCGGCTAAAGGGTCTGGCCAGCGGCCTGTGACGCCGCCGGCCAGCGGTACAGCCGCGGGGCAAGCGGCCACGACCGCTAGCTCATGGGACCCCGCCGTTTTGAAGGACGTCGAGCAAGGTCTGGCGATTTACCTGGGCCCGCTGGCAAAAGTACTGGTGAATAAGGCTGCCAAAAAAACCTCAAACCTTGAGAAACTCTACCGGCTTCTCGCGGATGAGTTAACCACCGCGGAAGAACAAGATGCTTTTCTAAAGGCGGTGCGAACAACCAAGAAGTCGGCGGGGAAGTCCTGACTGCCGCAGAACGGTTAGCCGCGCGCTAGGCGCGGTTCGACCAATTAGGCCTTTTATCCCCAATCGGGCCGCGGGTCGTAGTCCCGGCGACCGCAAGGTCCGAGCCCTAACACACCCGCACCCGCTGTCAATGTGAATTTTTCACAAATGCGGCGTGCAATATCACCTCGCAGCGGCACCCCAGAAGTCCTAAGTTCAAATCAAGGCCGACCACAGACAGACAAACAGGTCTGCACCCCGCGTTCTGTGCACACTCGGTGACGGCTGTGGTGTGGCCAGGGAAGGGCCATCGGAGGGCGACAAGAAATGGAACTACCGACTGCACACTTACCTCGTCTAACTGGGCCGGTTGTACGATCCGCGCGGAGTGGCAGTCTCCACGACCAACTGCTCGATGTTGTCTCCATGCTTGATCGGCAGCCAACCTGCCGTGTGCATGATGTCGAGCTTGTTCCGACGTACAAGTTATTGCGCGTCTACGAAGGGTTGTTGAGCGTAGCTCGTTATCGATCGATCATCCAGGCAGCTATACGCTCACGGAGGGGTTCGCCATCGACGTCTTGTCAAACGCTGATAGCGGATCGAATGATACAGGTCGATATCCTAACGCTGCTGCCTGAGCGTCCCATACCTTTGCATGACCACCCCGGTTCAGCCGGCGTGCTGCTTGTGTTGTCCGGCAGTATATCGATAGACCAATACGACATGATCCCCAGCCGACGGGACTGCAGGACGAAAACGCTTGTCGAGCTGCGGCGCGTCTCTTGCAAGGATCTAGCATTAGGCGGCGTTTCGTTATTCGCACGCGACCGCGGCAATATACACAGTATGCGCGCGATCACCGAGCGATCTGTAGTTTTGGATATCGTTGCGCCGCCTTATCGACGCCAGGAACGCTCTTGGTTTTTCCGCTTGTCCGTGGATCCGGCTAGCGAGCGCGGCACGTTTGCAAGATTGCGTGCAAGAACTGAGATCGCCTATGCCTGACCACGGCTAGCTAGCCGTGTGTTGAGTAAATGGTAAGCGAGGGACCAGGCTGACTGTCTGCTTGGGAGTGCGTTTGCTGCTAGCCGACCCCGCACTAGGATCGGCCTTTTTTTGAGTGGAAGAGAGACCTTTAGGGCTGGAAGCAATCCAGATCGCGGACGAAGCTTGTCGGACCTTTATAAATACCGCTGATCGCAGCCAACGACTGTTGCTCGCCCACGAACTGGATCAAGGCAAGTTTCTTGACGCCGCGTTGTTGTGCCATACGGGCGATTGCCGCTGGCGCAGCATTTGCGAGTTCGCGGTCAGGATCGTGGATAACGAGTAGATCGGCGCCCTGCGCGAACGACGCCAAATTGGCACGACCGTTGTTGGCGGCACTGCTGAAGACGATAAACTTACCCGCTGCTTGCACGCGCCACGCGAGCGTCGGAATAGGGCTGCGCGTAATAGTCGCCGCACCCACCCGTACGCGCTCGTTCACGTAGACGTTGGGTGCGTATGATGCTTTTATGCGCACGTCGCGAGGCTGCAGCTTATATGTGGTCTTGCCGAGCGGGCTGACAAGCTCCCCCAAATAGCGATACACGCCACGCTTCTTATCGAATAAGGTGCGCACGAAGGTGACCGTGGAGGGCATCAATTTGCTGCGCGTCGGTCCATAAATAGGTAGAGGTCGAGTACGCCCCTCTAGCAGCGATGCCTGCAGCAAGGCGGGCAGGTCGGCGGTGTGATTGACATGCAACTGGGTAAAAAGGATGACATCGAGATCCGCCACCTTGGCGCTGCTCTTGGCAAAATGGCCAGCACTCCCGCCCCCGACATCGATCAACACGCGTGCCTTGCCGTTCAGCCACAGCAGGTGGCTGCTCGATGCCCGTTTGGTTTCAGCGTGTGTGCGACCCAGAACCTGAACCCAGACGCCATCGGTGCCGCAGCTTGCCGCGTACGTCGCAGGTAACCACAGCACGAGCCACAGACCCGCAAGGCAGCGCCCCATACTCATACTACTTCCGCTCTGCTTATGCGATCCAGACGAATGGAGAACAAGGCGTCGCCGCCCGTACGACAAATCAGAAACTCCTCGCCGTTTTGCCTCTGCAGATTTAGCGGTTTGACGGCCCGGCGATAGGCGATATTTCCTACACGCCACACGAGCTGCAGACGGCGGCGATGCACGATAGCGACTTCATAGCGGTCATAAAGGGTACACGCTAGGGGTACGTAATCAGTCGTCTTCACGACGTACCTCGACGTCAGTTAGATTCCCATCAAGGTCGATAATCGTGCGAAACGCGATAGGACGGCAGCAGACATGGCAGTCTTCAATGTACTGTTGCGCTCCGGCGGAGGTGTCGATGCTGGTTTCAAAGAATTCGCCGCAATAGGGGCAACCTACCTGTTTCGCGACAGTCATGGTATGCGTCCAGTGCACCCGCCAGGCGTGACGCTAAAGCTTTCCAAACTCGAATCGGGTTTGCAAGCGCAAATGCCACAGAAAGCAGGTTACCGTTGGTTTTGCTTTTTCACGGCAAGCGCGCTTCATTGTGAAAACGCCGAGGGCGCTGCTTTTGAAGGATCTATTATGAACGTACGTTCGAGCAGGTAAGGTTCATCGAAATGGCGCCGACCCACGAACGCTGTTGCGTGGTGGCCCCATTGGCGCATTTCACCCGGATGCGGTACACCTAGGGGCCAAAAAAACCACCTTTCACCTCGCTTGGTTCCGGGGACAATGCCGTCAGGTCGGAAGAGACTGCGACGGCCGCCGCCTGCCACCGGCAGCGAACGCAAGCTGTCATAATCCGCCCAGCGATACCTGACCGTGCGGCCTTGATCCAGGGGATCCGGGGTTACGCGTTCAATGTAGTGGGTGCGGTGCGCAATGCGCAGTGTCGGTCCGGCACCTGGGCGTAGGTCCGGCGCCTGCTGTGGGACAAGGGCGGGTTCCTGGAGACCGTCTTCAGGCGTGTTCGGAAGTGGCCGCAACTGCAGCCCACGACTCGGGAAAAACATGTGGAAACAACCACAGTTATGGCTCGAGTCGAAGATCAGGGGCGTACCGTCGCGAGATAGTGTCACGCGCCACATGATGCCGTCGATGTGACCGCCGAGGTAATCGAAAGATGAGGTACGCGGGCGCGACGGAAACCACACGACATAGTTAAGTTGCAAGAGAATCTCATCTTCAAAGCGGGTATGAGATATATGCCGATAGACCGTTGGCTGCTGAGTGTCTACCAGAGGTTTTTCGTCGTCAATGTTGGACCAGCCGGGTGCACCAATCCGATCATTATTGCTTGCGACATCGATCTGCCATACTGGAGCGAAGGCAGCGAACAACCTATTGCGATCCTCCCCCTTGGGTTCCGGAATGCCAAGTGGGTTGCGTGCAGAGCGTTTGATGATCTCGCGTATCGCCTCGGCGCCGAGTGGTTCAGCTTCGAAAGGCGGTACGTAGCGCACAAGCTCGCCATCAATCGGTAATGTGTCAACGGGTTGTGCATAGACTCTATGCGTTTCCTTATGCCACTTGGAAATGGCGGCGTTCGCGAAATTAGCGGTAATCTCGTACAGACCCACCGCCCGCTGCCAGCTGACATATTCCGGCGGCACCTGCGCTGCTTTGCGAAGTCGTTGCCTTGTGTCTGCATCGGCAAGATCGTGATGGCGGAGGCGGTGACCACACTCTCTGACAATGTCCATGAGACTCTGTCCCGTAGCTATGCCGTCATGCAGTGATCGCTGCAAGGCAGACAACTCATCGACAGGTAGGTTTGCTAACTCCACTTGGTGCCCTTGCTCGGCGAGATGTTGGAGCCGATCGACCCATGCTGTAAAGGCGGTATCCGTCGATATCCCTTTGCCAAAACTTTCAAGAAAACGGTCGACCCGCAGATAGGGGAACATAGGGATCGATGCTGCTTGGCTGTCTCGTACCTTCCGGCGAGTAACCAGGCGGTCTAGGTCAGCAAAGAATAGGCTGCATGTCTGTAGCGCAGCCCGCGCTGTGGGGTCTGTCACCGTTTCGTACTGCAGCGAAACAGGCACGCGGGCGCAGCTCACGATCAGCAATGTCGCGCCCATCGCGAAGAACCCCTTTAGATTCCACGGTTTCACGCTGAGAGATCAAACCCCTTCATGGATCTTTTCAGATAAGAATTAGGACCGCAAAAGTTTTCGATTATTTCATGCGATTAGTTCACTCTCGCCCTTACTCAGGGCGGACGTGTTGGCGGCTCGCGGGGCATTGGCAACGAGCACAGTGTGCACCATAAGCTTGCACTAGGCCGCGATTTTGGAGAGCGCAGATCAGGACAAGACCTAAGTCAGGAATCCAGCGCTATACGCTCGTTCCCGATAGGAGTAAGCAGGTGAGTACTATAATTATCGTCGCGAGGCGTTCTACTCTGTACATTTGCGTCCCTGTTGAGGCCACCGATCCCAGGTGAGACATGCTCGCACACACTGGCACCGGTGGCCTCGCCGTCGCCATCCGTGGCGATGTCGATCCGTGACTGGCCTATCGCTTAAAGCAATTCCTGTGCCACTGGAGAAATTGAAACGAACCTTTATAAACCGCTGGAATATACACAGCTTTCAGCTGTTGCTAGGTGTTCGGACAAACGAGTGTCAATTGTCTGACATGTGCCCGTCAGCCATTTGACTGCCTAGTATCGCACTAGCACGCGATAATTAAGGGTTGTGCTTCCTTCTGCCGGTACCTCGATGCGCCAAAGCGCTGTCCCGGCAGCCGCTTTTTCATGCGGATGCGTCTGGCTGAGCATCCGCCAATCTCCGGGTATGGGTTCGTGTACGGTTACTGTTACCGCCTCTTTCTTGGCGTTTTTGAGTTTGATTTCGTAGGCGCTTTCAAACGCATAGTGATACTTCCGGGTAGTGGCGCGTTTCGTAAAATCGGTCTGTTTCTTGTCTGCCGTAACGTCGAAGGCATCGCCGAGCTTCAAGCGGACCTTCTCGTTTTTCGGTGTATGGTCGATGTTGTCTTCGCCGACAAACTGCGCGTTGCCGGCGCTGTCCTTTTTGTACACGCGAATAACGCCCTTCGGTAAGGGCTTACCCAGGTTTGCGGTTTTCTTGTTTTCGAACTCTACGTACACGCCCACCTTGAGTTTCTGTCCAAGGTCGCCGTAGCTGCTTTGATAGTAGTAGTTTCGACCTTTGAGCAAGAATTGCTTTTCGACGGGAACATTTTGTGCGCTAAGAAGTGCGACCTGTTTTGTTTGGTTATCGGCGATCGTTGTTGGGCGGTTGAGTGTATACAGGTGATATTCAAATAGACCCTCTTCCGCCATCTCTTCCGCGACCGCTGCGTTGCCCGCGAGCGCTGATTTGCGTTGCCGCAGGGCCCGGTCCATCTCGCGTCGCACCCGGTGTACATCACCGGCTACCAATTGCAGCTTCGTCTTCTTATAGCTGGTTCCGCTTTTGTTCGTCAGGGTAACCCAGCCGTGTAGATCGAGCTGGCTGTCGGTCGAATTCAATTCGGCTACGTAATCAGCCTTCCACGACAAACCGCCAGTCAGATAACTGAGTTCGAGTTGTTGTGGGTTGGACGTCGGGCTATGCAGTTGCATCACCAAGGTCGGCCGGTCACGCAGGTTCTTGGGCACGCTGTCAAACACCAGCCGGCCCGGCACACCTGTTTCAATACGATCGCCGACCTTCAGTACCACACCGTTATTGGTACTGAGTACGACTGCCTCCTCGACGCGCTCTTCGCCGGTCTGCGGATGGGTTTTGACAAGGCGCACCGTGCGACCGACGTACTTCTCCAAAAGCTTTCGCGGTGTGAGCAGGTCAAAATCGAAGTTTTGTTCGATCACACGTACGCCACGGCCTCCCTTAACAGTGCGTAGCAACGCAGTCTCCGGGCGAATGTTTGCACTCACTTCACGGAATGCGAGTTGATTAAAACCTTTGTCGAGCTTGATACGGCGTAGATCCTTGATCAAAGCCAGATTCTCGTTGTAGATGGTCACCGCGACTTCTTGTTGGTCAGCCAGCGTGCTTCGATGCTCCAGCGTGGCTGCGAAGCCCGTAGGGGTATGGGCGATACCCAATACCAGCACCATCAAAATCAATGATTTGTTCACAGTTATCGCCATAGCGCCCTCCGGTAAGACAAGGCAAGGAATCGAGGGGTGTTTAGATAAACACCACGTATACATTGTTTAACGCGGGGCACGCGATTTTGGGTTAAGCAACCGAGCGCCCCGCCGTCATTGCCGACATGGAGCGACTGTGTTCTTGATAGAATAATGTCGATTCAGGCGGTTACGCGTGCGGATGTAACCAACAACGATGCTCGTATGAGACTTGGGCCCAGAAACATAGCCATCGCCTTGTTCATCGTAGCGGTGGTTCTGGCATGGTATCTCTGGGACTCTCCGGACCGCGCGATTCGTAGGCTGCTGGCCGACAGCGAGGCGGCGGTTGAGGCCGAAGATGTCACACGCACCATGTCACATGTCTCGCGAAAATATCTCGACGACAACGGTCTGAACTATCTGGCCGTCAGGCGTGCGGTAAGTTGGGCCTTTAACCGATTTGACGGCTTTGATGTACGGCTGCGCGATGTGCGGGTTGATATCCACGATGATCGCGCTACCGCGAGGGGACAACTGCAAGTGCTGGTGCGTGAGCAGGGTGACAATGCCTATCTTATTGCCGAGCCTGGCGCACCTGATTTGGTAACGGTTACTTTGACTAAGGAACGGCTTAGCTGGAAGGTGATAAGCGTAAACGGCATCGATGTTTCAAGGTTTGGTATGTAATTGTAATAACGGGGTTCCGCCCCCGTGCGACGGGTCCCCTTTCTTTGCTCGTCCAAAGAAAGGGGACGGAAAGAAAGGACGC
>JBHIDJ010000032.1:0-26782 GCA_046760105.1 Acidiferrobacterales bacterium
CTGACGACCACTAATGGTGAGGGTTCTGGCTACGTTATCCCTGGGACGGGCATCATGTTGAATAACATGCTGGGAGAAGAAGACATCAACCCATGCGGCTTTCATCGGGGAACTCCGGGTCGCCGACTCTCGTCCATGGTATCGCCGACGTTGATCCTTGGTGCTGACGGTCTCAGGCTCGCCATGGGGTCAGGCGGATCAAACCGCATACGCACCGCGATGTTGCAGGTGCTGCTAAATCTCATCGATTTTCGTATGCCAACGAAAAAAGCAGTCGAGAGTCCGCGCATACACTTTGAGAATGGGCTGCTTAGCATCGAGCCTGGCTTCAGACCTGCCGAGTTGGACCGGCTCGAAAAGGAATTCCCCCAGAGAAAGCTCTGGGAAGAGCGAAACCTGTTCTTCGGCGGTGTCCATGTCGCCGGCTACCACGCCCAAGACAAGCGCTTCGATGGAGCGGGCGATCCGCGCCGCGGCGGCGTGTACGTCGTGGCCAAATAGGCGATCAGCCAACACTCAAAGATGGTCGCCCAAACCATAAAAGCGATCGCCGCCGCCGACACACTGGAGTTGTGCACGTGAAACGGACCTTCACCAAGAAATGGCCAATCATCCTACTGATGGTGGTAGCAGCGACTCTGTTGGTGCTGTCACTCACGGGAATACCCCAGCGCGCCTACGAGGCGCTCGCGCTGCTGCGCGACCTGTCCGCACTGAGCCCGTCAGCCTCCGGCGGCAAGATGCCGGTGATGATGCGCGCACCCATGGCTTACGAGATAGCGGGTCGCCATTACCGCGCGGATGTGTACCGACCGGTGAAACCCCCGCGCGCAGGAATCGTGTTGCTCCACGGTGCCGCGCCTTTAGGCAAGGATGATCCCCAGTTAGTCGAGTTCGCCGCCATCCTCGCCGGCGCGCGCTTTGTCGTGCTCGTACCTGATCTTGTTGATTTGCGCAAGCTTAGGCTGCGCGCTGGCGCCTCGCGCGAGGTTGCAGACGCCGTCCTTTATATGCTGTCGGCATCGAACCTCGTGCCGGAAGAGCGGGTCGGCATCGCTGCCCTTAGCGTCGCCGCGGGACCTGCGGTCATTGCCGCGTCACACTCTGAGATCCGTGACCGCGTGCAATTTATTCTCGCGATCGGCGGTTACTACGATATGTTGGCGACCCTCACATTCGCCACGACCGGTTACTTCCAGGAAGATGGTCAACAGCACTACAACGAACCCAATGACTATGCAAAGTGGGTATTGGTGCTTAGCAATATCGACAAGCTCCACAACGCATCTGACCGCCAACTTCTGGCCGACATAGCCCGCCGCAAACTCGCAAACAAACAAGCGCGCATCAATGCCATCGTCGGACGCCTGAGCCCCGAAGGTCGCGTACTTTATCGGTTTATCACCAATGACGACCCGCAGCAAACTGCGACACTGTTTGCACAGCTTCCGGCAGAAGTTAAGGCGGAGATACAAGCGCTCAGTTTAAACAACAGAGATCTGTCGGAGATTCGAGCACGGGCAATTCTCGTGCATGGATTGGACGATCGTATTATCCCTTATACCGAAAGCGTCGCGCTTGCTCGTGCCCTTTCACCGGATCGAACCAGGCTGTTTCTCGTCAGTGGCCTTCTACATGTCGATCTCAAGCCCACGCTAGCCGATTACTGGCGCCTGTGGCGCGCCGTATACGCCGTGATCTCGGAGCGAGACCGGTAGCGCGCGGTTGCGCAAATCAGAATAGGTTTAAGCAGTCTGACACAGGATGTGTCAGTGCGACGCCGTCACTGGGCATGCAGCCAGGCGCGGAATGGCTTGAGAATAAACGTCTGGTAGTGGTTGGCAGCTTCCGGATCCTCGTCCAGATCACGCCGGCACTGAATGTCGCACAGCTTGAATATGTATTGCTTGGCGTGAACCTCATCGATCTCTCTGCTCACGGCGGCGAAGTTCATCTCTTCCAGATAGCGCCAGAAGTCTGGATCCCGAGACAAGGTGAGTGCGTTGCGTGACAACGGTTCGACCTGCAACGCGTGTTCGAGTCTTTCGCGACGTATGGGAGCAACGGTGGAGCTGGCGCCACCGGCCTTCAGTAGATACAGTAGGTAACAGGCGTCTGCATCATTCGGACGGCACGCAAGAGCAGCTTTCAGCAAAGCTACACTCTCTGAGTCACACAGGCGAAACGTAACGGTGCAGCCGGCGTCTGCCGTCTCACACCAATCCGCTAGCTCGACTTTGCATTGCAGGGCACGCGCGTCTTCGCGTCGCCTCATTGAAGTGTGCCTGCGTGCGACTCGATCTGCGCCAAGGCCAACTGCACGACTTGTTCAAGCGTGGCCCCTTTAGGAATCATTTGTACATTGGTGAACCAGACCTGCTCCACCGTGCAGTCTTCGTCCATAAATTCATCTGCGGTTATGGGCGCACCAATGAAAACCCCACGGCTACCATTCTCGAGATCAATAATAACCATCTGCACTGCTTGCATCGTCATGGTTCAACTCCTTAACTGGCCTGCCGGCTACCGTCACCTGTGGTCACGCAGAAAGGCCGTGGATGTTTGTCCGCCTAGGAAACTTGCATATGTCGTGCCAGTTGCCCGGCGGTACTGCGGGGACACAGTGGTTAGCCCGTTTTGCGCACACTTTAGACAGGCCCGAGCGATCGGTGCAGCGGCACGCGGTATCCCCGTACGGCGTCAGCGCAGGTCCCCGACCATGCCCATGATTGCCGCCCATGGGCAAACCCGGGTCAACGCGTCCGATAAGCGCTTGATTGATAGGGTTATATACGGCTCGGCGGCACGCGCGCGCTTCAGCCCTAATGCAATGCGGCCGCCCGTCTCTGTAACTCGATGATGCGGTTACGAATGTGCGCTGCATCGCTTGCATCCGGCTTGAGCTCGAGATAACGCCGGAAGTCTGCGAGCGCTGCGTGTACGCATTCCAGGCGTTCGTACAGGAGCCCTCGATCGCGCACTTCGTCAGTGAGATCAGGCATGATGAGCAGCATGCGGTCGACCGCCGCCAGCGCCTTGGGAAGCTCCTCCGTGCGCAAGTAGCTGTCCTTCAAGTTCCGTAACATGCGCACCAGGATTTCTTTCTTGCTGGCGGTGGTCAACAAGCGCTCGAGCGGTATGTCAGCGTCCTCTTCGCCGTAGGTCTGCAGCAGTCGCCGCCGCAGGTCTTCCTCGCTCAGCGATATGCCGTCGCAATATGGATCTAGCACCACCTCGCCCCGCTTGAGTGGGAGCTTCACTAGGAAGTGTCCGGGGAAGGAAATCCCTTCTAACGGCAAGCCAAGACGCCAGCCCACCTCCATATACAAGATGGAAAGCGTGATCGGAATGCCCAGACGACGGTCCAGCACCTCGTTCAGAAAGCTGTTCCGGGCATCGTAATAGTCGTTGGCGTTGCCCGAAAAACCTTGCTCTTTAAAGAGCAAGTGGTTCATTGTCGCAATAATATTCTCCGGCGGGGCATCGGGCGCCGACCGAGCACGTACGGTTTCTGCTAGCTCATCGAGACGCCGCAGGTAGGCGACGATGTGCAGATCGGTGTACTCCTCCTGGGCGATAACAAGCGCTGCTTCCGCGAGGTCCAATGTTGCTTCTGGACCGTCGACAAGCTCTTTCAAGCGTTTCGTCGGTGAATTCTTTTTAGCCACGCCCAGATCCCGCCGAAGCAATTGCAGCACGAATATAGAAATAATCTAGCACAGTTGGATGTAGCTTATGATTCCATCAGTGGATTCGCGCCGACGTTTATTTGTTCGAGCTAGCGCCCGCGGTGCGATCGGCCTGCTAGCAATACGCTCAGCCTCGATCCACTGGTAATCCTTGGGTATACGCCTCAAAGTACTCCTTTATAGCGATCATCGCCCGGCAGTCATCCTCGTTGTAACTGATAATACGTTGGAGGATGTCTTGCTGAGAAGGATCCTTCAGATATTCGTTGTACCAGGCGATTGAATTGGCGCCGCTCGGATCAGGATCACGCCACTTAAAGCCGACGAGGCGTGCGATCTGTTTGATACCATAGGAATAGGTCGGCCAGTCCGAATACTTCACTACCAGATCAGTGTAGAGATCATACTCGCGCTCGACGTAGCGGTTGAAGATCGACTCCTCGAGTGCATAGCGCTTCATTAGGTGCTTGAGCATCGTCCGCTCTTTTGACGAATAAACGTAGAACACGGCATCGCCTAACTCTGCCATGAAGCTCCAGAAATCCCGTGCCGCCTTTTCTTCCTCCTCCGGTGTGCGCGCAAGAAAGTATCGAAATTTGTCAGGGCCGGACTGTTCGCGCAGGATAAAACCGAAGAGATAGGTCAGGCTGCGCGTCGGATCATCCTCGATGTCGAAAAAGATCTCCAATCGCGTCTTCGGAAACACGTAACCCGGACGAATAGCCGGTTTGCCTTGCAGCCTCACGCGCGCCCTTTCTTTCATTCGGATTAGACTGTCCTTACCTACCCTCGCTATCTTTCTTGGCCCCTTGAGATAGTCATCGACCTTCATCGCGGCGATATCGTAGATGTTCTTCAGGCCGACTCGTTTTAGATCGAACTTCACCTTGCCAATGAAGTACAGTCCACTGGGGTCGTGTGTGCCCTCCACCCAGCGACGACACCTCGCATACCAATGGCATTGGTGACACACGCTACCTAGGACCGGTTCGGATGTTTCGCGCCCGGCAACCAGTTGCTCGACCTCGCTTAGTGCGGCCTGAAAGGACTCCGCGAACTCGCCCGGATCGAATTCTTCGATCTGCTTGTCAGCGTTGATGATGCGCGCCGTTGGCGGTACATAACCTTGAACGCGTTTCAGGATCTCGCGGTAAAATAGGATCTGGAAGGCGTAGTGCTCTTTAAACCGCGTTTTCGCGCCGCCGCGTTCTTCCCAGCCCTTGCCCGCTTTGATGTCCATCGGCTCGTAGTAGTAGTCACCAAACCGTGAAGGTGTGTCGGTGCGCTTCACCAGTAGATCGGGCCGACCGACCCAATCGCCCGTTTTGATAGCCCCCTGGTAGATCAGATCCGTGCCGTCTCGCATGAGCTCGGCCGTGTGCAGACACGCGTCGTCGACGGATAACAATTGCAAGTTTGCATACGGCGTATCCCCCAGCGCGGCCATATACTCGCGCTCCGTCTGCAGCCCCATTTCCCAGAGCAATCGAATGAACGCGCTCGCGTCCCCGCGCTCGGTCACATTACCATGAGCATCCAGGTAGACGCGGTGGGCACATTTCGTATAGTTATACAGGTCCTGCGCGGTTACCGTCATAGAAACTCTCTCGTCATAGCGCGAAAAACCGGAACCGCGCGATCAACATAAACGTTCCTGAAACGATTCACATTGCACAGCCCATGCATCGATGATTGACGCCGGCGCGCTGCCGGGTGGAACACGTGAACGGGCGATCCCATATGCGACTGTACCCCGACGAGATTAAGAAACCGTTGCGTCGCGTCGACTAGCGCAAGTTGAGGCTAGAACCCGGCGACGGACGCGTGACCAAGCCCTCGCTGCTGGCCCGAAACGCGCTCGATCCTTCCGTTCCGGTCGGTACACCTGGCGCATTTGGGTTGGCGTACTCCGTGTTTTTGTGCGACAGCCACAGTGGGCTCACTTGACCGCACCAGTACTGAAGGTCACTGCCGCTCTCGGTCCGCCAGCCGACGCAGCACATAACCCTTTTCAACAAAACCGACAGAATGGGGAACCTCAAGTGCCGGCCCGCGTCGCCACTGCCAGCGCTCGGGGGGAAACAAGCGCTTCATCGCGGACAGCTCGCAATGAAAAGGCGGCCCACCAGGACGCCCCGTCTGCATGAAAAGGGCGAACAGATCGCCGCCCGGCCGTAACCAGCGATGGAGTCGATCCACGTACTCCGGCCATTGCGCGGGCGGCAAAGCACACAGGCTGGTCTGTTCATAGATAACGTCATAGCGGCACGTCGGCTGCCATGCGAATACATCTGTCTGCACGACTTCGGCGTGAAGCCCTTCTGCTTTAAGTTGCTTTGTAAGAAACGCAATGGCAGTAGGTGCGATGTCGAGCGCGGTCACTTCGTAGCCGAGACGCGCGAGTTGCATCACTTCGTGCCCACGCCCGCAGCCAGGTACCAGTACGCGGCCACGTGTCAGGATCCCGGTGTCGAGCCAATGATGTAGCGCGGGACTCGTACCTTCACGATCCCAAGGTGCGTGCCCGTCCCGATACCGTGTTTCCCACCACGCTTGATCAAGCTCTTGGTCGCTGGTCATGCTACTGATTGGTGCCCCTGGAAAGACCCTGAAACGGCACATTCACGTCGGCATTTAGTCATATCCGCACAACTAGGTCTCGACAACAACGAGTGGTACATACATTTCTTCTTCGCTTACGCCACCGTGCACACCGACATGTACGTAACGGCGCTCGCCAAGCACCCAATCCTTGATCACGTAGCGGTCTTTCATGATCAACGCATAGTGACCGATCCGATCCAACAAACGTTGATTCGGCTCACCGACACCAAAGAAACCCTCATCGAAAAGCTCTTGACTGGTTACCGCCATTGCATACTCGCCGAGCTCATCGCGAACATAGCTTTCGAATTGCTGCTGTTTATGTGGGTGGACGTAACAGAAGGCAACACGCGGCTCGCCACAGAGCGGTAACACCAGCGCATCAGTGAGCTCTGGATGATCTTCCAAACGAATGAGCTTGTCTGGCGCCGAATCGATAAGCCCGTGGTCACCCGTTATGACCACTGTGGTTCCGCTACCCTCGATGGCCTTCAGAAAACTTGTAACCTGTGCGTCCAGTTGTTCGAAATGCGCCGCCACCTCTGTACTGCCGATCCCGTGCGTGTGTGCGATATTATCGAGCTCAGGCGAATAAGCGTAGATGTATTTTCGCTCGTCGCTGGTTCGCAGTATTTCCTCGATGCACTGAAAGCACTGTGTTAACGAGCCGTAGGCCCGCCGTTCGGCGGGGCCGCTGTGGGCGACGGTGTACTCGGAATCGCAGATGTGCTGAGGAAGTACGATGTAACAACGCGCAACGAGCTGCTCGAACACAGACGACCGATCGAATAAGCGACTAGCCGCGACCCCCCATGTGTTCAACGACGCTCCGCCCGCCCTGGCTCTGAAGGGTAACGGGGCAACGACGGCGCCGAGCTCTTTGAAATACATGAACCAACCTGTGATCCCATGCTGTTGCGGAGCCGTACCTGTGAAAAAGGTTGTGACGGCAGACGCCGTGGTCGAGGGGAATACGGATGTGATGCGCGCCACAACGTGTTGTCGTAATGTGCTCGCAGCTTGCTGCCGCAAATAATGATAACCGAGACCGTCTATAACAATGAAAACGATGTCCCCGGCGGCCCCTAAGTGGTCTGGTTCAAGTTGGGGTAATGGCGCGTACACCGGACACTCCACACCTAAAGCGGCCTGGATGGAGCTCATTAGATTGACGATGCTTCCGTCCTTATAGGCAGGTAGATGCACGAATCGCTGCGCCATTACTTTAAGTTGGACGGTATTCTGTAGCCTTGCCCTTGATCGTAGTCAAAGATTCAGGAACTTGAGCTTTGTGATGGCCGGAACCTTAGCCAGCGCGTCGAGCGCGGCCGGCGGCGGTTCGCTGTCGAGATTGATGAACGACAAGGCCTCCTCGCCGGGCTCGTTGCGTCCCATGCGCCACTCACCGATGTTGACCTCGTACGCGCCGAGCATGGTGCCGACCTGTCCGATCACCCCTGGCACGTCCTTGTTCAGCATGATGAGTAACGGGCCCCTCGGGTCGGCATCCAAATGATAACGGCTGATTTGCACAATGCGCGGCTCGCGACCACCGAACAAGACTCCCGCTATCACGCGGCTGCCCTCGTCCCAGTGCGCGCGGCAGGAGATTAGGTTCGAATAGTCGGCCGCGCTGACTCCCTTGGACTGCGAGATTGCAATTCCATGCTGCTCGGCCAACACAGGAGCGCTCACGTAGTTGACCGCATCCGCGAGGAAGCCCTCAAGCAATCCCTTGAGCAGCGCCGCGGCCACCGGGCGTGCCAGGCCTTCGACGGCTTCGCCACGCAACTCCACTTCCACACGCCTAATGGGTGCGGGTGCCATATGAAACTGCAGTGCGCCGATCTTAGTGGCAAGTTCCATGTAGGGCAGTACCGTAGCGTAGTCCGGACCGGCCGGAAACGGCATATTGATGCTGTTGCGAAAGTCGCGACCGCGCAGTGCATCCAGCACTTGATCCACGATCTGGATAGCTACGTCGCGCTGTGCTTCCAGTGTGCTGGCACCAAGGTGCGGGGTGTGCACGACGTTCGCTAGCCCGAGCAACGGATGACTGGAAGTCGGCGGCTCCTCCGCGTAGACATCCGTGCCGAACGCCCGCACCTTGCCAGCCTTAAGCGCCGCCGCCAACGCCTGCTCGTCAACCAGCTCACCGCGGGCGGTATTGATCAAGATGACACCGTCTTTTACTCGGCTGAGCGTCTGGGCATTGATAAGATGTTCGGTCTCTGCCGACATGCTGGCGTGCAACGAAATGTAATCGGCCTGCTCCAGCAGATCATCCAAGTCGACCAAGGTCACACCGTGCTCCTGCCCAACCTCCTCCGACACATAGGGATCACATGCCATGACCTCCATACCGAACGCCTGCGCGCGCGTGGCCACCAATCGTGCGATGCGACCGAAGCCGACCAGACCGAGTCGCTTGCGGTAGAGCTGAACCCCGGTGAACGCCGACCTCTTCCATTTACCGCCTTTTACCGAGGCATGGGACTGCGCCGTATGGCGGCTCGCGGCCAGCATGAGGGCCATGGCCTGTTCTGCGGTGGCAACCGAGTTTGCTTGTGGCGTGTTCATCACGATCACGCCGCGCTGCGTGGCTGCACGCACGTCGATGTTGTCGACCCCCACACCGGCACGACCGACCACCTTTAATCGGCTGGCAGCCGCCAACAGGTCCGCATCTACAGTCGTCTTGCTGCGGACCATCAGGGCGTCGTACTCGCCGATGATTGCTCGCAATGCCGCCTTGTCGCTACCTATTCTCACGTCAAAGGCGATGTCGTCGGCGGCTTCAAGCCGATCCAGTCCAGCCTGCCCGAGCCTGTCTGCTACGAGAATGCGAAACATTGACATCCGCTCTTGCTACCCGCTGCGTTCACGGGTCGATGTGATTGCACGTGGTCACCGTAAAGCTCCATACTGGGCCTCCCAGGCACGCGTGAAACGAGTGCGAAGTCGTTCCGGTCGAAACTCAAGCGCACCGGATGCGACGAGGGTGATCGTCTTTTCCACCAACTCGGCATCGTTGTCACGGCACTGGCGTAACGCCGCTGGCCCGGCGGCCAGCGCCAGTACCGGTGCCAGGCTTGCGCAGCGCATGAAAATAGGCGCTTCGCGTTCGACGCGCGCACGCACCATCACGCCACCGTACCCAAGAAACAGATCGACCATACTCGCCGCCAGCAGATCGCTGATGCCATCGCCGATGAGGAGGCTGCGACCGGATTGTCCGTTAAGAAACTGTTTTACAATGTCAGCCTTGCCCCGGCTCTCCGCCAGTGCGCTCTTGCGATAGTCAAGATAGCGGTCCGTTTTGTGCAGAGCCGCGTCGTCTCGACTGCGCCACCACTCACCGGCCAATTGATTGTAGTCGACACCGACCCCGCGAATGTTCTCCGGCGGGACGCCAAGCGAAATACCGAACTCCCTCACCGGCTCATGAAGACCCCCGCTAATGATATAGACCTGGTGCCCGAGTTTCATGAGAGCATGGACGACGGCAGCGGCATCCTCGACGACGTTGCTCTTATACACCTCCCGTAGTGCGCGCACCGCGCCGCGCGTCGGGTTGATGGCCTCAAGGCGCTCGCGATAGACGTCGTCGAGATCGAGAGCGCCGTCCATCGCCGCTCGGGTAAGCTCCTCGACAGATTCACCCACACCGGCCTTTGCGGCCAATGCGTCAATACCCTCCACGCTCGTCAGCGTCGAGTCGCAGTCGAAAAAAACATGCTCATAACGTGGCCAGCGCATCGCTGTCGTTTTACTGATGGCGACTTTTCCGATCCACTACAGTCGGCGGCGAACACCGTCCCGACCGCGAACACCATTACCCGAGCCGTACACGCGTCCAGCCTGCACGGCCGAAAATAAAAAAGGCACGACCCCCGGCCGTGCCCTTTTATTTTACCGCAGCTGCTGAGAGTTTACGTGGTCAGAATTCCCACAACCACCAGAACTGCGAAAGCAACAACAAGGTAGATCCACGCCTTGCTCTTACCTAACGATGCCTCGTCGGTGGATTTCGACACAACAATATCCTCCTAAGTGTAACGCGTCTAGGAACCGGCCAAAGCTGACCGCACCAGAAATGTTTTGTCCTCGAACTCGAAACGAGAACGTTCATGGTTCAGCAAACGCCATGCCAATGGGTATGCGATGCACGGATTTGGACTCACCCTAGCGGGCGAGGCAGGATGTCGGCCTTGCCGGCATCCCCATAACTCGTGTAAGCTGCTGAATTTATGGATATTTATTGTTTGGAGGAGATAAACCCGGTCGATGCACGACATCGACGCTCGCCGCCTAACCGACCATCGACCGCATTATGCGGGGGCTGGCGCGCTCGTTGGCAAACAAAGCCTGTATAAATTAGGAAGCTGGGTTAGCATCGGTTAGGACGCGCGCTCAGCCAGTAGATCGCTGATGCGCCTCTCGATCTCCGTCGCGCGCCGATCGCTGGCATGGGTCTCACCGAAATAAACCGAACGAATCCGACCTTGCTTGTCGATCAGGTAAAAGGCGGGCCAGAAACGATTGCCCACAGCGTTCCAATAGGAGTAGTCGTTGTCGATCATAACGGGATGGTCAAGCATAAACTCCTTGACCTTTCGTACGACATTGGCGCGTATGCGTTCATGATTGAATTCTGGCGTGTGTACGCCGATGACGGTCAGCTCGCGGCCCTCGAACCTTTTCTCTACGGACTTGAGCCAGGGAAACGAGCGGTAACAGTTCCAACAGTCGAAGGTCCAAAAGTCCAAAAGCACAACCCGACCCCGCAGATCTGCCAACTTAAGAGGGGACGAATTGATCCAGTCCTCGGGACCATGATGGGTAAACTCCGGTGCCGGCGGCGCGCGGTCGATGTCGTAAGCCTTGGCGCCCCCAGTCTGTTCCAAAACAAGTGCTAGGACAGCAGCGGCGATGACGGAAACGACAGCGATGAACCTGGATCTCACCATTGGATACCCTCCCAGAGCAGTTGCGTCTTCTTGATCTGACAGCGTGTTATTAACCCGGTTCCACCATGGTGCGTAGGTTGAACTCGTCCTAGCAACGCGGGATTATGCCGTTACACAAGCCGAGTGTGTTGCGTTTAGCCTGCTGGCCGCTCGAATTTCGATGAAAAGCGTTGCGTAAAAATGCTCGTTGCCCAAAGTCTTCTCGGTCTTACCGTGTTGATTGCGCTTGCGTGGGCTATGAGCGAAAACCGTCGGCGCGTGCCGTGGAAAACTGTGCTCATGGGTCTGGCATTGCAACTGCTGCTCGCCGTCATCCTGCTGAAGCTGCCCCTCTTCCGTGACCTGTTCCTGGCTCTGAACAACGCGCTGCTCTCTGTCGAAACCGCGACTAGAGCGGGCACGTCCTTCGTGTTCGGCTATCTCGGGGGTGGTCGGCTACCATTTGAAGAATCTTACCTGGGTGCGAGCTTCGTGCTCGCCTTTCGCGCTTTACCTTTGGTCCTGGTGGTAAGCGCCTTGTCGGCCCTGCTCTTTTATTGGCGGGTCCTGCCAGTGATCGTTGGGGCGTTTTCACGGCTTTTGCAGAAGATCATGGGCGTCGGCGGCATCGTCGGTGTAGGTGCTGCCGCCAATATCTTTGTTGGCATGATCGAAGCACCGCTGTTCGTTCGCCCTTATCTCAAGGATATCAGCAGAGCCGAACTATTTATCATCATGAGCTGTGGTATGGCGACGATCGCGGGAACGGTCATGGTGCTGTACGCAAGTATTCTCGTCAGCATCATCCCAGATGCCATGGGTCACGTGCTGACCGCCTCGATTATTAGCGCACCGGCCGCTATTACCATGGCCGTACTAATGGTGCCGCCCGATGACAAAGTAACGTCTGGTGAAATGGTCCCAGCCGAACTGGCCGAAAGCAGCATGGATGCCATCACCAAGGGAACGCTGCAGGGCGTGCAGCTGTTACTGAACATCGTTGCCATGTTGATTGTGCTAATTGCGTTGGTAAGCCTGACAAATCAGATCCTCGGACTATTGCCAACGCTCGACGGTGAACCGATCACGCTACAGCGTGCCCTGGGCTACCCGATGGCTCCACTGGTTTGGCTTATGGGTATTCCGTGGGAGGAAACGCTGGCCGCCGGGGCATTGTTAGGCACGAAGACGATCTTAAACGAGCTGATTGCCTACACGGAACTCGCACGGTTACCCGAAGGCACGTTGAGCGAACGAAGCCGGCTGATCATGACTTACGCGATGTGTGGTTTTGCTAATCCGGGCAGTCTCGGCATTATGCTCGGTGGGTTAGCTACCATGGCCCCCGAGCGGCGGAGCGAAATCGTGTCTTTGGGCGCTAAGTCCATCGTCGCGGGTACGCTTGCCACCTGCATGACGGGGGCCCTCATCGGGGTGTTGTTGCCATAATCCGAAACCGAGTAGTCGCGCCACAACGGCTTGCTGCATGTAGCTCATTTGTCCTTTACAATGTGGCGAGTGTATCTTTCCTGTGAATGGTGACACATGTCCAGCTGTGGCTTGCGTCTTATCGTATTCTTCCTGGGATCACTGGCGTTCTTGCCGTTGGTTCATGCCGACTCGAGCAGCGCAGCGATCCCAAAGGACGAACAACGCTCCCCTAGCCGGGTAGTTCCACAGAAGGGTGTGTTTTTGGTCGCAAAGCCCAGCATGCGCGATCCCCGTTTCCAGCGCACAGTTGTCCTGCTCCTGATACACGAAAAGGATGGAACCCTGGGGCTCATCATCAATCGACCAACGGAAATCCCAGTGACTCGTGTGCTTCCCGACCTACCCGTGCCGACTGAAGATGAAGACCCCCATGTACTGTTCTTCGGCGGACCAGTAGGGATGAATATCCTGCTGTTCTTGGTGCGTACTGGTGATGCACTTGAGCAGGCAGCACACGTCATGGCAGACGTCTACTACAGCGCCGACAAGGACACCCTCGAGCAGCTACTTAAGGAGCAAAGGGGAACGGGGCAGCTGCGCATGTACGTAGGCCATTCCGGCTGGGCCCCGGGACAGTTGGCGGCCGAGATCGCGCGCGGTGATTGGTTGCTCGTGCGCGCGGACGCGCAAACCATATTTAAAAAGGATTGGGACAACGTTTGGCCCGACCTCATCGAGCGGCGCCCGCCGCCGGGACTGATTGTCGACTACCCACGAGGCGAGATCGCCGCCAAAGCGGGGCTGCACCTAGCGGGTGCTACGTCCGTTCGAACCCAAGCCATTACCAGATGATCCCTCGCCTGCCACTTGACAATGCTCTTTTTGTCCTTATAATCTTAGTTAGCTATCCAACTAACTAAAGATGATGCCGAGAACGAGCGACAAACGCGAACGACTGCTGGAAGCCGCCAGGGAGCTAATACACCGGCAGGGTTATAGCCCGACTACGCTGGCGGATATCGCGGACGCGTCCGGGGTGCCGTTAGGCAATGTCTACTACTACTTCAAGACCAAAGACGAGATCGCCGCGGCCGTGATCGACGAGTATACGGCCGAACTTCGCACCCGCTTGCAGGGATGGGAAGTCAATCCTGATCCCAGACAGCGACTGATCGGTTTCGTTGAGATGGTCGGCAGTAATCGCGACAGCGTGGCTAGACACGGATGCCCGGTCGGGAGCCTTTGCCAGGAACTCAACAAGGATCGTGCACTGCTATCGGACAAGGCCGACAGCATGCTGAAGACGCAGCTTAAATGGATCACCAAGCAGTTTCGGCTGATGGGCAAAGAAGACGCGACTGATCTTGGCCACCAACTCATGGCCATGTTGCAAGGCGTCAGTTTGCTTGCCAACGCGTTAAACAGCACGATCGTGGTAGATCGGCAAATCCGTCGGCTAAAGCAGTGGCTGCGGACGCTATAAGCACAATGCTGCCTTGAACGTCTTTTTTTAAAGAATCAATTTTAGTTAGTTAACTTACAAAGGAGATTGAGATCATGACCCTACAAACCACCGGAACGCCCAACCAAGAAACAAGCGCAACCGCGCACGACCATGAGGTGATCGAGCTAAACAAGGACAACTTCGACGAGACCATAAGCAGCCACGCGGTTGTGCTTGTCGATTTCTGGGCACCCTGGTGCGGCCCATGCCTGTCTTTTGCCCCGACCTATACAGCCATAGCAAAGAAACATCCCGACATCCTTTTCGCTAAGGTCAACGTCGACCAAGAGCAGATACTAGCGGCCAAGTATCAGATCCGCGCGATCCCGACGTTGATGGCTTTCCGGGATGGGGACGTTGTCCTTTCACGAGCTGGTGCCCTACCCGCTTCGAAGTTGGAAGAAGTGATAGCTAACACCGTGGGCCGCTAAGACCTTGTGGTCGACAACCGCGTCTCTAGGAGGAACTCATGAGCTTAATAACGCAAGAGCTTAATACGAGCGGGACAGATCGTTTGTCGCCGCTTCTACAAACGCAACAGGCAATCACCGATCTCAATTGCGGGGAGATCTTGATGATCAACGCTTCCAACCCCGGGATGCTGGCGGAGCTTGACGCGTTTTGCCAACAGACTGGCAACGAGCTGCTGGAGCATCTCGAATGGGACGGCGAGTTCACTGTCCTGATCCGCAAGTTCTGCCAATAGACAGACAAACGACAACTCGGTGTGAGGGAACTACGATGAAAGATATTCAAACTGCCCAGTTAACGGATGCAGATCTTGTTTCGCCGGTAAAGCTCGGGCGCTATTCGCTGCCAAACCGGATGGTGATGGCACCGTTGACGCGTAACCGCGCCGGTCCCGATAACGTGCCCCAGGCGATGAATGCGCTTTACTACACTCAACGGGTCTCCGCGGGACTGATCATAACCGAAGCCACACAGATCTCCCCCCAGGGGGTGGGTTATCCGAATACACCCGGCATCCACAACCGTGCACAGGTCAATGGTTGGAGACGTATCACGAAAGCGGTGCACGAACGCGGCGGCCGTATCTTCGTGCAGCTCTGGCATGTCGGCCGTATTTCACATCCCTCATTGCAGCCCGGTGGTGCACTGCCGGTAGCGCCCTCTGCGATCAAGCCTGAAGGCAAGGTGTTCACTTATGAAGGTCTACGTCCTTTTGTTACCCCGCGTGCGCTGGAGACGGATGAAATGGCAGATATAGTCAAGCAGTATCGCGCGGCCGCAGAGTATGCACTCGAGGCCGGATTCGACGGGGTGGAGATCCACGCCGCCAATGGCTACCTGCTGGATCAGTTCCTACGCGATGGTCCGAACCGCCGTACCGACAACTATGGTGGGTCACTCGAGAACCGGGTACGCCTGCTGTTGGAGGTCACCGATAGCGTAACAGGTATTTGGGGTAGCGATCGCGTTGGTGTACGGATTTCGCCACTCGGGTCCTTCAACAGCATGTTCGACTCGCAGCCGGAGCGTACCTTTAGCCATGTCGCTGCAGAACTTAATGGTTTCAGTCTTGCTTACTTGCACGTGGTCGAACCCGAACCGGGCGCGCCTGCAGAACATGGGCAGGTATTCGATGTGCGCAAACTGCGCGACATCTTTCGCGGGCTCTATATAGCGAACGGCGGCTATGACTTTGAACGCGGCAACAGCAGGATAACAAACGGAGATGCCGATCTTATTGCGTTCGGTCGCCTGTTCCTCGCCAATCCGGACTTACCTGAACGTCTCGCCAAAAACGCGCCACTGAACATACCGGATCCGGAGACGTTCTACGGCGGCGGCGAGAACGGTTATACTGACTACCCGTTTTTGCCTCACCAGCACCCTGATGCCGGGCAACTTGGGGTAAACTAACAGCAGGAACATACAATGAAAGCAATCTGGAACAATGCAACACTGGCAGAATCGGATAGCACTATAGTGGTTGAAGGCAATCACTACTTTCCACTCGACTCCATCGCCAAGGAATTTTTCGAAAAAAGCGATAAACACACGACTTGCGGCTGGAAAGGTGTGGCAAGCTACTATCACGTTATCGTCGACGGAAAAAGAAACAACGACGCGGCATGGTACTACCCTGAGCCGAAGGACGCCGCAAAAGAGATAGAAGACTATGTTGCTTTCTGGGGCGGCGTAGAAGTTATCTCTTAGAAAGGGGCGATTACGTCTTACCAGTTGATTTCGACCGACGTTTTAGGTCCGATCGCACAGTACTCCAGACTTTTTGGAATCTCGGCTGAGTTCGGTGATAGTGGGATACGCCCAGCCATGATCTCAGCTGCATCCTGCGGATAGAGCGGCTCTTGATCCGGGTCGGCAAAACCTTGAGGAAACATCGGTCGCCCATCGGCGTGATATTTGTCGGTCGCTCCAAGCGTGTGCAGCAGCTCATGTGTGATAACCACGTTGTTCTGGGCGGTTTGCGTCGGCCTGGCGAAAGCATGTACCACGCCGATCATCCCTTTCTGTAAGCCAAAGGAGTGTTGCAGCGGTTGATTCTCTTTTCCTTCGTGGTAGAGGACAAATATTCGCGCATGGGCAGTGCCCAGGCCGAAGGTGGACAGGTTCTGATAGACCCAGTGTCGTAGCCTGAGGCTCCAGTAGACTATGGCCAGCGTACTTGCATGGCGGCCTGGCCGGGAAGGTGGTCGATTCTTGATCTCGGCTCCCAAAGCGATCACCACCGGCGGTTGCGTCGTCAGTCCATAAATCCGCGCCTCCTCCTGTAGAAACTCGGAGATCACCGAGAAGTCCGTTAACGTAAGGCTCTGAATGTATTCGGAAACATCAGCCGTGCCCTCGGCATTGATCGGGTAGAGGGTCACCCTTAATGGCTGTTTCCAACTCGCCGCGCTGTATTGTTGGAAGTATGTTCCGCCTACGACTAAGCCAAAAACGATGAGTAGGACAGAAATACGTAGTCGACGAAAGGTAAGAAAACGGCGGTGCTGGCTTGGCATAGCAGGGCAGTTGCTGGGTCAATATCTTAAAGAGTATAGACTGCTTGCTATTGCCGGATGCACGTTCTCTGCTGCTAAGTCATAAGCGCCTGGTAAGGGCGAACGCTGGTTCCGAGAGTAATGTCAATCCTTCTCACCTTTTAACTTCTCCTTGAGATTAGCAAATGGCTTGTAGGTTGCTGTGTTCTCGGCCCCGTCGTTGCTTCGATCCTTGCTCGCCAGATCATCGATATAGCGAGAATGCTCATTGTCATGACAATAACGGCACAGCAGCTCCCAATTGCTACCGTCCGGCGGATTGTTGTCATGATTATGGTCCTTGTGATGCACGGTGAGCTCATATAGGTTCTCGCGCGTGAATTCCCGGCCACAGCGCGTACATACCCAAGGGTGAATCTTCAACGCCCGCTCGCGGTAATCCAGCATGCGCTCATCACGGGCCTTGACGGCCTGAGCGACTACCCGGTCGAGCTTTTCCCTGTTCGGTTGGCGACCAGCAGCCTTACGCGGGGCGGATTTCTTTATCGTCATATGCATCCTCTCTAGCGGTCTGATGTCATCCATGAAACCAGGATGGTACGAAAAACCAATCGATCAACAATATTGTAGTACCGTTTGCGACCCCACGGGAACGGCTTTTCGATGCTTACAGACTCCTCGCGTTTAGCTGTTGACGATGTGCACAGGCTGTCGCCGGCGCTTAGCGTCGCTGCGGCGGCGCTTGGCGTCCAGTCGGCGCTGCTTCGAGGCGCGTGTCGGTTTCGTCTTGCGGCGTACTTTGGGTCTTTTGGTCGCCTTGCGGATTAACCCCACCAGTCGGTCGAACGCATCCTGGCGATTTCGCTCCTGCGTACGGAATCGCTTCGCCTCGATCACCACCACGCCGGCTTTAGTAATCCGCTTACCAGCCAAGCGCAGCAAACGCTCGCGAACGTCCTCCGGCAGCGAAGCCGATCGACGCACATCAAAGCGAAGTTGCACGGCGGTTGCGACTTTGTTGACCTTTTGCCCGCCCGGCCCTGACGCGCGGATAAAACGTTGTCGTATCTCGCGCTCATCAATGACGAGCGTTCGCGTTACTCGGATCATGATATGCTTTGCCGCCTGCGCCACCCATTGGGATCACTAATAACGCTCCCTGGGGAGCCTTGCAAACAAAAAGTGCTCTCTTTCAGTTGCCTATGAACGCCAGTAGTCGTAGCCTACTGAATGTATAAGATGAACTAACGGCCCATTGGGCTTTTCAGACGACCGGATGGAGGAATCATGGACTCCGCGCTTAAATCCAATGTAACAAGGCGCAGCACCTGGGTGCGTGCGCTCTATATGTTGCTCTTTGTGCTGATCTATAGCCTAGCAGAGATCGTACTTACCGTCGTCGTGCTATTTCAGTTTGCGTTTACGCTCTTCGCCGGCAAGGCCAATCAGCAGCTGCTTGGCTTCGGTCAAGGCTTAAGCACCTTCCTTTATCAAGTGCTCGTTTACTTCACCTACAATACGGAGGAGAAGCCATTCCCGTTTAGCCCCTGGCCAACCGGTGATCAACACGTCGGCGACGTATCGTCTGGCGCCGCTGGCACTGCAAGCGAGGGACCAGAGCAGAATTCAGCAAATCCCGCGACCTGATACAGCGGGCAGATTTGTATAGTAACGTTAGCGCTGATCGTCACTTGATGTCGACGAGCTCCCTACTTGTCATTTTCCCGAGATCGGTCGGAGTAAGCTTGAAGACCGTGTAGGTGGTTCCCGCGGCGGCCCAAATCTTTTGATACTGCAGCACGTCCTCGCAAACCGATATTGAGTGGGCGTGGATTCCCTGTCAAATGGGTCACCCTGAGGAGATAGCATGCGCCGGCAAATCGTTACTTTTCTGAACCGGACTAGCACCAGTTGTGCTGGTATGGTACGGTGAAATGGGTCGACCATGGTTAGCGACGAAACTCAAGCTCTTCAGGCAAGGATCAAAGAGTTGCAGATAGAGCACCGGGACCTTGACGACGTCATCGCCAGGTTATCGAAGGAAGTGTCCGTGGACCAGCTGCAGCTCAGGCGCTTAAAAAAGCGAAAGTTGCTGCTAAAAGATACTATCGAACATCTGAAGAGCAGACTTATTCCCGATCTCGACGCCTAGGGGCTTGCTTTTCCAACCGATCAGTCTGCTACGGCGTGTCCCCACGCATCACGCTAAGCGCTTAATGCTCGTTCGAAATCCTCGATAAGATCTTCTGTTTTTTCTATTCCGACTGAGAGTCTGATTAGACTGTCCGAGATGTCGAGTTCCTGGCGTTCCCGCGGCGCAAGCCCGGCGTGAGACGTGGTAGCCGGACGCGTAATGAGTGTCTCCACCCCGCCGAGACTCGGGGCCAGGATCGGAAGGCTCGCATGCTTCATAAACCGCTCTGCTACCTCAACATCGCCGTTGACCTCAAAACTCACCATGCCGCTGCAACCGTCAAACAGTTCCCGCGCGCGCACGTGTTCGGGATGACTCTCAAGCCCCGGGTAGTTGACGCGTTTGACCGCACGATGGTGTTCCAGAAACTTCGCGATCGCCAGTGCGCTTTCATTCTGGTATCTCATCCTTACCGCCAGTGTCTTCATACCACGATGGAGCAGGTAGCACGCGTGAGGATCAAGCGACCCGCCCAGATGATCGAGTCTATGTTTTATCTTCTCTACTAACTCGGCACGACCAATAATTGCACCGGCGACGATATCGTTATGTCCGTTAAGGTATTTCGTACAACTGTGCAGTGAGATATCGAAGTCCCATTCTGGTGGTCGGAAGTTAACCGGACTTGCAAACGTGTTATCCACCAAAGACACCAGACCGTGCTCCTTAGCGAATTCAACAACAGCCTTCAGGTCCGCAACCTGTAATAGCGGATTCGTCATGGTCTCAACATAGATGGCTTTGGTGTTAGGCTTTAATTTACTCGCCCAGTCGTCTCGATCGCCACCATCGATGAAGTCCAACGAGATGCCAAACGCAGGGAAATCTTTTGTAATGAGATCGTGGGTGCCGCCATAGAGGCAGTTCTGCGCGAGCAGATGATCCCCCGACGCAAGCACTGTCAAAAGAGCGGTGGAGATTGCCGTCATACCACTCGCTGTGACCAATGCGGCCTCGGCATTCTCTAACGCCGCCAGCTTTTCATGGAGAACGAGGTGGTTTGGTGTGTTATTCAAGCGAATATACTTGATGTCGTGATAGCTTGCCTGACCCTCGTATTCGAAAGTGGACGACTGGAAAATCGGCATGCTGACCGCGCCACCGAGCCGGGGTTCACCGGCATGAATCAGTTTCGTCTCTATGTGAGTAGATAAATTGGCCATCTGTCGATTCTCCTAGTCATCGGTACGTAGTCATTCGCAACTCCGTAAAACAACCCGCCGCAAGCTTACGGCTTTGGGCGCACGGTGTAATGGATGGTCATAACCTCAATGACACCACTGCGAATCAGAAACGAGTCGGCGCCATCATCGACTTGTGCGCCGTCTGCAACCGCGTCCCACTCCAAGAATGCGATCTCCCCATGGTACATCTTGGTGCGATAGTGGTAGCGTGCATTCGGCAGCTGTCGCATCAGCAGGTCGGCAGCCTCGCGTACGCCGGTGTAGCCGCGAAAAACCCCATAGGTCGTTAGCAGTACACAGTCTTGCGCGAAATTCCTATGTATATCGGTATCGACATCGCCAACCAGTGCGAGCTGTAGATGGTCGTTAAACACGTCCTCAGTCGATCTCACCGTCGCTGGACCCTACCTTAATAAGCCCTTACCACGGCACTTCTCCATTGCCAAGATCGACGCAGTGGTCAAGCACTGACTCATCCATCTGCTCGATCCAAGACACCAGACGCTGTGCTGCTAGATCAGCAGGTGTGTCTGCATCGGGGGCCGCTAACTCGGTGAGCAACCGTCCTGGATGAACGGCACACACGGCGATGCCTTCTTTCATGAGCTCATGGCCCAGGCAGAGCGTGAACATATTCTGCGCCGCCTTAGCGATGCGGTATGAATAAGAAGGACTGAGTCTAGCGAATTGGCCAGAGGCATTTTTCGACATCGAACCCAGGCGCGACGTGATGTTTATAATCTTTCCCCTGGGTGCGTTGCGCAATAAAGGGAGTGTCGCCTTTGTACATCGAATCACACCAAGACAATGGACCTGCAAAAGATCGAGCACTTCTTGTGGCGTGACATCGTCGATGCTGCGTGCCCTTGCGTTAATGCCGGCGTTATTGATCAAGACATCAAGGCTATCGCTGTGGTTGGCAACTACAGTGGCGATCTTTGCCACGCACTCGTCGGTGGTCACATCAGCAACGATCGGGCAGCACTGACCGGCGCAACCCTCCCGTAAGGCTGACGCGACCGACTCTTGGCGCACAAGCGGGAATGTTAGCCAGCCCTGCTCGAGATAGCGTTTGTTAAGCTCATGGCCAAGCCCACGGCTTGCCCCGGTAATAAGAACACTACTCGTACGTGCCAATCTGCAACCCCATCTATCGCATCGCGTTGAATACGTCGTCTAACTCAAGGCGAGCTCCATGAACTCCGTACCTTCGATCGGATTGTAGTAATACGGAGCTATTTTCTTAAAACCGAGTGACGCGTAGAGACCTCTCGCCGTGTGCATTTGTGGAAGTGTGTCTAACCGTAGCTTTGAATAGCCGATCCCCTTCGCTTCCTCAATCAGGTGGTCCATCAGCCGCCTTCCGATCTTCTGACCCCGATACGCCGGATTAACGTACAACCTTTTAACCTCACCGATGCCATCTTCAATTCTGCGCAAGGCAACACAGCCTACGATGGTTTCGCCGTGCTCCGCGAATAGAATCAAGCCGGTGGGCCGAGTATAAGCGCCGGGTAGGCTCGCCAGTTCCTCATCAAATGACTGAAAACCCAGGTCGATCCCCAACCACCCGGCGTAGTCCTCAAACAGCCGGCGTGCAGTCAGAACGTCCTTCTGGGTTTCCGCCTCCCTAACTATTACCAGAACATTCCCCATAAAGATAAAGGTAAAACCGAACGCCGAGACCAGTCAGCAGTATACACTGGGGAATTCTGCGCTCCGACCGATAGCTACCGTTTGTGGCATCTAAAAGCAGAAAAACGTGGGGGAGAGTGACGCGGCTAGCGGCGGATCGAGTTTTTTTGCATACGCCCCGTCGGGTCGCTTACTATTTGGCCCATGACGCGCGTACCCGGGGCGTCCGTTATCTTTGACCGCTTTCATCCGGCTGTTGCCGGCTGGTTTCAGAAAACATTCGCCGTCCCGACGGAGTGCCAAGCCAGTGCATGGCCTGCGATCCAAGCCCGTCGTCACACACTGATCGCGGCGCCAACCGGATCCGGTAAGACATTCGCGGCGTTTCTGTCAGCGATCGATGACCTTGTTCGCCAGGGTGAGAAAGCGCCGCTGCCCGATGAGACTCAGGTCGTTTATGTCTCGCCGCTCAAGGCATTGAGCAATGATATCCAGCGCAACCTCGAGCAGCCGTTGGCGGCAATCAGGGAAGAGCTCGACGCCCGTGGTTTGCCCGATGTCGACATTCGTACTTTTGTGAGAACGGGGGACACACCCGCGGCGATGCGTGAAGCCATGCGCCGCCGACCGCCTCACATCGTCGTCACTACCCCCGAATCGCTTTACATTTTGCTTACAAGCGAAGGTGGTCGGAATATCTTGCGTACCACCCGCAGTGTAATCGTCGATGAGATCCACGCGATTGCCGGAAGCAAACGTGGTTCGCATCTCGCACTCTCGCTGGAACGCCTTCAGGCGCTGACAGGGTCCGAGCTCGTTCGTATCGGGCTCTCAGCCACCCAACGACCGGTCGATGAAGTCGCGCGGTTTCTGGTCGGCCGTGGCGCGATTGCCGCTGACAACACGCCCGCGTGCGCGGTCATAGACACCGGTCACGTGCGCAAGCGCGATCTAGCGATAGAGATCCCGCGAGCACCGCTCGAGGCCGTCATGTCTCAGGAAGTCTGGGACGAGATCTACGACCGGCTCGCCGAGTTGATCTCCGAGCATCGCACGACACTGATATTCGTCAACACAAGGCGACTTGCAGAACGGGTGGCCCGGCATTTGAGCGAGCGAATCGGCGAGCAACACGTGACGTCGCACCATGGCAGCCTCGCTCGGGAGCAGCGGCTAGCGGCGGAGCAAAGACTTAAGGCCGGTGCGTTGCGGACGCTCGTAGCGACGGCATCGTTGGAGCTCGGCATCGACATTGGAGACATCGACCTCGTCTGTCAACTTGGCTCCACGCGCTCGATCGCTACCTTTTTGCAGCGCGTGGGGCGTTCAGGCCATTCGCTCGCGGGGGTACCCAAAGGCAGACTGTTCCCCTTGAGTCGGGACGAGCTCGTCGAAAGCGCGGCATTACTAGACGCCGTACGTCGGGGTGAGCTCGACCGACTAGTGATCCCTGAAAAACCGTTGGACGTCCTCGCTCAACAGATTGTGGCAGCAGTAGCCTGCAAAGAATGGGAGGAGGATGTCCTCTATGAATGCATACGTCGCGCATATCCGTATCGCAACCTCTCGCGCGACGACTTCACCGCCGTCGTTCGCACGATTGCGGAGGGCTATCGCACAGGTCGCGGCAGGCGCGGGGCTTACGTGCATCGTGATGCGATTAATAAAAGGTTGCGGCCGCGGCGTGCTGCACGCCTAACGGCTATTACGAGTGGCGGCACAATCCCTGATAACGCTGATTACGATGTAGTACTGGAACCAAGCGGCAACGTCATCGGGACACTCAATGAGGACTTTGCCATCGAAAGTCTCCCTGGGGACATCTTCCAGCTCGGAAACACATCGTGGCGCATCTTACGGATCGAGGCGGGGCGGGTCCGGGTGGAGGACGCCCATGGGCAACCGCCGAACATTCCGTTCTGGTTCGGCGAGGCGCCGGCACGTACGCCGGAGCTTTCGCAGGCTGTCTCGCGGCTGCGCCAGGAAGTATGCGAGAAGCTTACTACCCCTCCCCAACCCTCCCCAACTTCGTGGGGAGGGGGTGAACCCCGTGGGCAAGCAGCCTTGCAATGGCTGGTGAACGAAGTTGGTGTTTGCGAGGCGGGGGCACAACAGATTGTTGACTACCTTGCCGCCGCGCAGGCTGCGCTCGGTGTGATCCCAAGTCAGGAAGCCGTGGTGTTCGAGCGCTTCTTCGATGAGTCCGGCGGCATGCAGCTCGTGATCCACTCACCTTTTGGCAGCCGGCTGAATCGCGCTTGGGGATTGGCGTTGCGCAAACGCTTCTGCCGAAAGTTCAACTTTGAGCTCCAGGCGGCAGCGACCGAAGACGCCATCGTGCTCTCGCTGGGTCAGACGCATAGCTTTCCGCTTGAGGACGTCGCACGCTATCTCCATCCAGCAACTGTGCGCGATGTACTCACACAAGCACTCCTGGATGCGCCGATGTTCACCGTGCGCTGGCGCTGGAATGCCGCTTGTGCGTTGGCAATCCTTCGTTTTAGTGGTGGCAAGAAGGTCGCACCGCAGCTGCAGCGCATGCGCGCAGAGGATCTGTTATCGCTTGTGTTCCCTGACCAGCTCGCCTGTTTAGAAAACATCAGCGGCGACCGACAGATACCGGATCACCCTTTGGTCGTTCAGACCATACACGACTGCCTCTATGACGCGATGGACATCGACAACCTGGAGAGTCTGCTGGCCGACCTGGAGGCGGGAAAGCGGCGCGTGTACGCACGCGATCTCACGGAGCCTTCGCCGCTCGCGCAGGAAATACTGACAGCCAGACCGTACGCTTACCTCGATGACGCTCCATTGGAGGAGCGACGGACGCAGGCGGTGTTGAGTCGTCGCTGGCTCGATCCGGAAACCGCGGCCAATCTGGGTACGCTCGATGAAGAAGCGATTAATCGCGTGAGGCAAGAAGCGTCCCCGGAGGTTGAAAGTGCCGATGAGTTGCACGATACGCTGTTACTACTAGGGTTCGTAACCGAGCATGAAGGCTCTCGCGGCACACTTAATAAGTGTGCCGAAGCGCTGCAGGCCGGTCCCATACAAAAGCAGCTGGAACATATTGCGGGGTGGCGGTATTTTCTGACGGAGTTGGTTGAGCAGCATCGTGCCACCCGCCTGCGAACAACAGCGAACGGACCCCTCCTCTGGATTGCTGCCGAGCGTTTACCCCAGTTTCGGGCGTTATTCGCAGACGCTGGGATGGACCCTGAGATCGAGGTACCCGAAGAGTTTGTCAGCCAGACCTGGTCGCGCGAAGACGCCGTGGTTGAACTCTTACGGGGAAGGCTCGAAGGTTTGGGTCCCATCACACCCGCTGAGGTCGCTCAATCACTCGCCGTTACCGAAAAAGACGTGCAAGCTGCGCTCACCCGGCTTGAAGCTGAAGGGTTCGTGTTGCGCGGGCGTTTCACACCCAATGTCGAAGAGGATGAATGGTGTGAACGCGGACTGCTCGCGCGGATACACCGGTACACGATCAACCGGCTGCGCCAAGAAATCGAACCCGTATCGGGTGCTAACTACATGCGCTTCTTGTTTGAGTGGCAGCACGTCGGTACCGACGAGCAGCTCGAAGGACCGCAAGCTTTACTGTCTATCATCGAACAGTTACAAGGATTCGAAGCACCGGCAGCGGCCTGGGAAGGCGATATCCTGCCGGCGCGACTCGTGGATTATGACCCGAGTTGGCTCGACGCGCTTTGCCTCTCAGGCAAGGTTGCATGGGCGCGGCTAACGCCTCCAAAGAACGGCCTGTTCAAAAACCGAGCCACGGGGCCAGTGCGCTCCACGCCGATTGCTGTACTGATCCGAAAACATCTTCACGCCTGGAATGCATCCACGCCCGATGTGCGTACCGAGGAGCTGAGGCTTACCGCTGCCGCCAAAAACGTTTTTGCCCACCTCCAGGCCAATGGCGCGTCCTTCTTTGACGAGCTCGTGCAGGGCACAGGACTGTTGCGTACACAGGTCGAGGAGGCGCTAGCAGAGCTCGTGGCCGCGGGCCTCGTAAGCTCAGACAGCTTCAGCGGGTTACGGGCAGTGCTCGTTCCTTCAAACAAGCGTCGGCCGCTTTCAGGAAGAAAACGAAGAGGCAAGGTTGCGACATTTGGCATCGAGGATGCCGGCCGCTGGTCCATACTCGCGCGCAAAGACACGGACGAAAGTAGCTCCGATTCAGATAACAGCTCCCCCTCCGCTAGTCGGAGGGGGTCGGGGGGAGGTGTCGAGCACATCGCTCGCTCGCTACTGCGCCGTTACGGGGTGGTTTGCAAACGTGTGTTAGAACGGGAGACGGCTCTACCCCCGTGGCGTGACCTGTTGCGGGTTTATCGCCGTCTGGAAGCGCGCGGCGAAATACGCGGTGGCCGTTTTGTGGCAGGGTTCTCCGGTGAGCAGTACGCCTTGCCCGAAGCCGTCGGCACACTTCGCGAAGTACGCCGCAAGAGCACATCACGCGGCTTTGTCTCTTTGAGTGCAGCCGATCCCTTGAACCTCGTCGGCATCATGACCCCGGGTCAGCGTCTTCCTGCCCTTGCTTCAAACCGCGTTCTCTATCGAGACGGGATACCGCTGGCAACTCAGTCGGTCGGCGAGGTGCGCTTCTTAGAA
>JBHIDJ010000033.1:0-26375 GCA_046760105.1 Acidiferrobacterales bacterium
CATTTGATCTTTACGCCAAACAGAAGTTCATCAAGACTTTTTCAACAGAATAGGGTCGGGAGCCGCCGTTCGCGAATAGACAAAGCTAGCCCAAATCGGGCAGTGTCTGTCCGATCAAGTCTGGGCTACCATAGATAACGACATCACCGCGGGTCCAGTGGACACGGCCAGCTTGCCAGTTGGCGCGCCGTTAGAGTTACCCTCCACAGGTACGATGAGATTCCTATTCATCTATGGTCTTGCTGGCCGGACACGGATGTTCAAAAGATCGCGAGTTGCGCATCGGTGATCGCCTCGAAGCTCGTATCCAGAAAGCTTAGAATACTGTTCGCGACGGGGGCGAGTTGGCGATCGCGATAATGCCCGTAATCGGGTTTGGGCAGATCGTCTTCCACCGGTTCCGGGCCCGCTGCCGTGATGACATAGCTAACCCAGCGCCCCGGGCGTTTGCGCTTGCGGGCTGCTTGTGCGTGCGGCGGCACATTGCGTTTGTACTCCTCGAGCGGACGCCGCAAGCGTTTGCGATAAACCAGCTCGCAATCGAGCTTGCCGGCCATCAAGTCGGCGAGGGTCTCCCGGATGAAGGCCTCAAAGGGCTCTTTCAAAAACACACGCCGGTAGAGTTCGCGCTGAAATCGGCGTGCGAGCGGCGTCCAATCGGTGCGCACGGTTTCGAGTCCCTTGAACACCACGTCGTAGTCACCATCGGTGTTACGCACCAAACCGGCATAACGTTTCTTGCTGCCGGTCCGTTCGCCTCGCACGGTCGGCATCAAAAAGCGCAAGAAATGGGTTTCGAACTCGATCTCTAGGAACGACTCGAGCTGATATTCCTCTCTCAGTTCCTTCTGCCACCACGCGTTCAACCGCTCGGCGAGGTACTCGCCCACCGCCCTGGCCTCCGGCTCATCGACAGCGTCGCCCAACAGCACGAACAGCGAGTCTGTATCCCCGTAGATCACCGCATACCCTTCGTTCTCGATAAACTCACGGCTGCGCTGGATGATCTCGTGCCCGCGTTTGGTAATGCTGCTTGCAAGTCGCGCGTCGTAAAAGCGACAGCCATCGGCCGCCAACACGCCGTAGAACGAATTCATGAGAATCTTGATGGCTTGTGAAAGCGCTGCGTCTTCCTGCCGCTTAGCCTCATCGCGCGCCTCCCACAGACTTTGGATCAGCTCAGGTAATATTGCGTTCTCTTTCGCGAAGCTCGCGCCGAGGAAGCCGGGAACGGGATCTCGACCTGGGGCGACTAAGCCGAATGGGTCGATCTTGAAGCTGCGAATGATGCTCGGATACAGGCTCTTAAAATCCAGCAGCAGCACGTTGTCGTAGAGACCGGGTTTTGAATCCATGACGTACCCCCCCGGACTGCCAGGCCCCGATCTAACGTCATCGACATCCGGCGCAACACGCCCGTGCCGGTGCAGGCGGGGCAGATAAAGGTTATCGAACGCGGCCACCGAGCCGCCGTAGCGGTCCATGGCGAGACCCGTCAGCTCGGCGCGACGGGCAGTGAATTCGATGAGTTTGGCTCTCTCGAAGATATCGCTCACCAGGCGACAATCTTCCAGGTTGTAGGCGGCGAGCCGGCGTTTGTCTTCCCGAAACAGCCGCTTGATCTCCGCCACCTTGTCGGCACCTTTCTGCTGAATGCGCTTGCCACGACCGAGGAGCGTTTGGGCCACGACCTCGAGTTCAAAGCTCTCGAAGGACCAAAAGGCGGCACGCAGCGCATCGATGCCGTCCATCACCACACGACCGGGGATGCGTGCCACATGTGTGCCACCCGGGCTTTGCGGTCGTAGCACGGTGGCCCGCTCATCACCCCGTGCAACATCGAAGGGGAGGCCTAGCGCCTCGCACTTGCGCTCCAGGTAATCGAGATCGAAGCTCACTACATTCCAACCGAGTATCAGATCCGGGTCGGCGTGTGTGAGCCAAGTGAAAAAAGCCCCGAGTAGGGCCTTCTCATCTGGACAGCATTGAATGGACACATCGTCGGCCGGGACCGCTTCCTCAGAAACCAGAAACACGCGGGATTCGTCGGGACTACTTACTGCGATCGAATAAAGCGCACCTTCGAGCCCGCCGGTCTCGATGTCGAGCGACACATGGCGAAGATGCGGTCGGTACTCAGTGCGCTTCAGGGCTGGATTTCGATATTCGAGAAAGGTCCCGCAGGATAACGCCTCGCCCCGCACGGCAAAGCCGCTGGTGATGAAGCGCTCCATCAAGTAGCGGTCGCTCGGCTTGATGTCTGACTCAAACAGCCGCAGCCCGCGTGTCTTCAGCGCATCGCGGGCATCGACCAAATCGCGTTGCAGGCGGAAGTAGAGTCCGTCCACCGGCCCGCCATGCAGGGCTTGGAGATCCAGCCGTTCGCGACGACAGCGAATGTCACTTAGGCCTTTCGCGTCGATCGCCGTTTCTCGCTCGATAAAGCAAACCGCCTCCTCCCCGGTCACCACCACCCGCACAGGGCCTTGGTCAGACACTGCCCAGAAGGTGAGCTCGAGCCCGTCGCGGGTATCCCGCCACTGACGCGTGAGCAGGAAGCAGGGGAGTATCGTTTCAGCCACCTGGCCGGGGTTTTCCGTCATTGGTTTCGTCCCTCAGACAGCTGGGAATTCTGTGTCAGACTAAAAATCCGTCAGCCGAAGGCCGCTGTTATGGCGACCTTTGTTTTTCGAACGGGTATTCTAGCCTGAAAAACTATGCTTAGCCTCGTGTAGAAGATTCTATGCTGAGATCAAGTTCGTAGCGAGATTTCGATTTTGCAAGGCAAGAGGCGGGCGCGACCCCTTTCATGTGGAGCGCCGAAGCTAGTGAGAACGACTTTCGCGCGCGTAACGCAACACGTCAATCAGGGTGGCAGCCCGTGGGAGGGCGTCTTCTTCGGCGATTACGATGGAGGGGTCTATCTCACCCATGCGAAGGAATACTGTGAAAGACACGACGTCGATATCGCCTCCAACTGTCTGTTGACCAGTCACCGGTTAAGGGCGCAGGCTAATTAGCTGAAAATCAAGCGGCATTGGACTAGAGTTCAATGTGACCGTTTATGTCGCATATATAACCGTTCGAGCCGTATACTCAAATGTTAGATGCGCAACAACGCTGGGCTTAATGATGTCGGCTCACAGAGTGGTGATCTGATGGTGGATTAACGCCCTGCGAGGGCTAGATACGACATGAGACTAGTACGCGCTCTCATTTCCTTTTTGCTTATCACGGTTCTGCATATCGCGGGAGCGGTTGGTGACATTTCGAGAAATCGAGTGTCCTGGAACGACCCCGAAGAACAGGCAACTTTCAAAAAGGTATTGGATGAATCCGGTATACCTTATGAGACGATACAGGAATACGGAAGAGAGTTCGTCGTCTGGCCTAAGAATTATAGTGACAAGGTAGATATTATTATCAGACATGGTTTTGGCGTAGATCCGGATAGCAAAGCCCAAATGCTTTTCGAACTCGGGAGACCCAAGGAGGCAATTGCATTGCTCACAAAGCTCGCAGATAACGGAGATATGGAGGCCCAGGTGGCGCTCGGTTTGCACTATGTCCTTGGGAGGTTTGTGGAGAAGGACTATAGCAAAGCACGTCACCTATATACGGCTGCGATCGACCTAGGTAGCCGTGTTGCCCTGGTCAATCTTGGTGTGCTTTACGAAAATGGATGGAGCGTCACAAAGGACGAAGTTAAGGCTTTTGAGCTCTACCAGAGGGCTGCAGACAACTATCAAATAGTCGCTGCTATGTGTAAGGTGGGGCAGTTCTACGAGGACGGCAAGGCAGGACTAACAAAAGATGTGATAAAGGCTAACGAATGGTATGCACAAGCGAAAAGGCGAAGCGGCGTTAATCTAGACTGTAGAAAGCTTCGATAATATCCAATCATCACCTCGTCATAGATTCTTGCGGCTGCGCCATTCTGGAAAGACCCCTTCGATGTTCGCCGCTTGGATTAGCCTGTTGTTCTGATATCTCGGCCGAAGCAACCAAACGCAACTAACTATCCGCTCGTCCCTCGGACCCGTCGAGCACACGGTTGATGACCCACTGGGCGAAGAGTCCAACCACCGGCTCGAGAGAAGACAGCCGCCCCGGACGGGCGAAGGGCGATGTCAGCCCCGCCTGTTGCCGTTCGAGGATCGTATTGTCCTCCACAATCCCCGTGTCCCAGCGGTCGAAGTAGGCGTGTGCGAGTTCCTGGAAATCCGGCCGTTCCACGGTGCTTTTAGGGAAGCACATGTTCATGGCGTACTTCGTGCGATCAGGGCCCTGGGGATAGCATTCAAAGGACCACATGCTGTCAGTGCTGGCGGCGAAGATGAAGGCAGGATAAACGAGGGCGTATCGCGTCCCGCCCAGCAGTCGCCCGCTCAGCGTCGCGATAGGCGGAAAGGCGGTATGCCCGCGGCCCTTGAGCAGCGCACCGGTACCCTCATGCGTGCCGAATTGCGTGACATATTCGCCTTTGACCTTGTCAGGCGGATCGGGGCGATCATAATTGACCGAGTCGAGCGAGCCGGGGTGCACCGCCTTGATGTGATACCATTCCATGAATACTTCGATGAAGAGCTTCCAGTTGCACGCCACCTCGTACTCCCGGCGCCGGACACAGCGCATGTCACCGAGGCCGTACGCGGCGAAGATCCCGGAGAAATCCCCCAGATAGCTGTCGAGGCCGATGCTCTCCGCATCAAAGTTGATGAATACGAACCCATCCCGAGTCTCGAGCCTGATGGGGATCAATCCGTATTCGTCCTTGCTGAAACACGGCGCCTTGCCCATCTCAGGCGCGCCCGCGAGCTTGCCGTCGAGTCGGTAACTCCAGCCGTGATAGGGACAGCAAATCAAGCGCTCGCAATTGCCCTCGCCTTCGAGTAGCTGCGTGCCCCGATGGCGACAGGTGTTGGCGAAGGCGCGCAACGTGCCATTTTCCCCGCGCACGAGGACTACAGGCACGCCCGCAAGCTCGAAGGCAAAATAATCCCCGGGGTGGGGCAGGCGCTCCTCACGTCCAACGCAGTTCCACGAGCTTCTGAACAGTCGTTCCACTTCCCGCTGGTAGAAGGCCGGACTGGTGTAGCACCAGGGTGGCAATGTCTCCGCCTCTTCCGGCGGCCGCAGCACTTTTTCGTAGTGCTGTGAATTGAAGATATCGTCAGAGTAATCGACCGACATGGCTTGTCTTCCCAGGGAAATGCGCTGTCCGGTACACCACAGTGCAACGTGACGCAACAAAGGCATCTTACCCTAGACAACCGACACGTAGTACCAGTTGAGCATGATCTGTATCCAGGTCTTGACCAGATGAAAATCGAGTGACATTAGGCTAGATTCGAATATAACGGGTTGACGCTCTTTCGAGAAAGCGGCAAAGGGGCACCACACCTTGCCTTCTCGCTCAACAAGGGTCGCCGTGATAAATCGCGACACCTGTTAGTTCAAACGTGAGCTTGTGGCGCGCATCAGCTGATATGAAAGTGATGCTTTATGCGATCGTGGCCGGGGTATGCTTGGCTGTGAGCTTCTACTCGCTGATGGGTGTGTGGCAGGCAGCCTCGCTTTTTAGTGGCGGTCGCGCGATGGCGAATTATCAATTTTGGGGACCACTAACGATATTATTCTTCGCAGCCGCAGTCTTCTTTGGATATCGCGCGCTCAGACTTTCCCTGCTACGAGTCAAGAAAAGCCTCGGAGATGATACGCGTTAGCATTCCGCTGCAGCCCTATATCTTGCGAGTTTGGACGTTAAACCGCTGCGGTACATCAGAGGCGGATGAGCATCCTGACCAGGCGAGAACGGAATGACGTTGGGCTGGATTCCAGCACGGCCCAGAGCAACAATTAGTCACTGCTTGCGCGGAATGCAAGAACGTAAGCGCAATTCAATCAAGCAAGTATTGGAGGGGCCATGTTTCTAAAGGAACGATCTAGCTCCAATCTATTCGAAGTGTTGAGTCTAAGTGACTTGTTTAACCCTTTTTGCACTGATGTTATAGCTCGTTCTCATTATGGTGAGGAAATGCAGGATCCTGAGAAGTTGAAAAAGGCCAACCTTGTTTTTCCATCTGGCGAAGACTTGCCGCGTTGTTGGACGGACCCTCATTATCACGATGAGGACATTCAACGGAAGAAGTAATTTGAGCGACCGACAGCGGCCTGTCCACTACATGGTACATCTGGATCGATTCGAGATACGAAAATGACTGAGGAGCAAGTATTCGAAGGTGGATGTCTGTGCGGGGCAGTTCGTTATAGGGCCACGGCCGAACCCGTGCGCGGAGTCATTTGTCACTGTTCCATGTGCCGTAAACACTCTGGTGCTCCGATCTTGGCGTTTATCCATTTTCCCATTGAGTCTTTCACTTGGCTCAAGGGTCGACCCACTCGATACCGTTCATCTAGGTTCGCCGAGCGCGGGTTTTGTTCAAAATGTGGTAGCACGATCAGCATGCACGAGGATGTGCTGGGCGATCGGGTTCAGGTAACGGTTGGTAGCCTTGATCAGCCAGACAGGGTCAGACCAGACGACCACGTTTGGACGGACGAGCAGATTTGTTGGTTTGAGGTCCAGGATGACCTGCCACGGTTTGAACAAAGTAGTTCGGCCGTAGCGTCCAACGCCTCAGACCCGGACTAGATTACGTATATGAGAATAACTAGAAAACCATGGCTTTTCGCAATTGTCTATGTGGCTTTGTCGTTAGGTATAGAGGCATCCCTGATAATCTTTGGCGGACTGAGAGTGCCGCAGAACAACGCCCAAATAGCGCCCATAATACTGACCATTCCACCAATCTTGGCAGCGTTAATAACCGGTTATAGACAACTAAAAGCATTTCTCATCATAGTAATGTTAACCGCTGTGTTAACGCTGGTAGTAACCCTTACGTTCATAAAAATTACTGGAATATCAACGGGATTTGTTGAACCTATAATCAACCGCTCTATTGCGGGATTACTAGCAGCAATCATCACAAATAGACTTGTTAGAAAACAAAAAGACGCGGAAGCCACATAAGCAAGCAGCTGACCCGGCCGCACCAGCAAATATTCCAGAGCGGTTTCAGCTATCTTAATTAAGGTGTGTAGCGAAAGTGTTTGAGCATTTCGAGGAGCGCAGGATATCCACCCCAGAAGCGGAGATTCATCTGCTAACCGGTGGGAGCGGACCACCGCTGTTGTTACTGCATGGCTATCCCCAGAACCACGTGATGTGGCATGCGGTGGCGCCACGACTCCGCGAGCGCTTCTCGCTCGTAATTCCCGATCTCCGCGGTTACGGCGAGAGCAGGGGCCCGCCCCCAGACCCAGCGCATCTGAGCTACTCAAAGCGCGCCATGGCCAACGACATGGTTGCGGTCATGACCGCGCTTAGGCACGAGCAGTTTCTGCTCGCAGGCCACGACCGCGGTGGACGCGTGGCCTATCGGCTCGCACTCGATCATCCTGAGCAGGTGACCCGGTTAGCGGCGGTCGACATCATCCCGACGCTGGACGTGTGGGAACGGATGGACAAGGATGCTGCACTGAGCACTTACCACTGGCCGTTTCTCGCACAACCCGCCCCGCTGCCTGAGCGGCTCATCGGCAGTGATCCCGAGTTCTACTTGCTTCATTTGTTAGATAGGTGGGCGGGCCAAAGAGATGCGCTTAGTACGGACGCGGTCGCCGAGTACATCCGGCATTTCCGCAAGCCTTCTGTTATCGAGGCGACGTGCGAGGATTACCGCGCCGGCATGAGCGTCGATTTGGATCACGACCGAGCCGACCGCGACGCGGATCGGCGGATCCAATGCCCAACGCTTGTCCTTTGGGGGAGGCGTTATCTGTCCTCGAAGGCGCAGTCGCCACTGGAGGTCTGGCGCGCCTGGGCAGAGGACGTGTGTGAAGTGGTACTCGACTGCGGACACTTTGTGGCGGAGGAGCAACCGGAAGCCTGCGCCGCCGCGCTTGTCGATTTCTTCAGCCCGTGATGTGAGTCTCAGGTCGGTGTGGTGTCACCGATCTCGTCTGGTTGCCGGTCTTAGTGCAAGAGGATGATGTCAGCTAATATCACGTTCGGATAGCACAGCAGGCAGCGCAAACGCGACTAGAGTTTGATGCTTTGGCCACTAGGATTGTCAAATAAATATGGTCAAGTCGGTCAAATTGTCATAGAATTTTTGCTCACGCAGTCTTAGCCGAATACGTAGTAGTTCAATACGTAGTAGTTCTTTGTGTTGCCTGGGCAACCTAGGAGCCTCGTCATGATTAGACTACTCGTTATATCCACATTTCTAGGTATTGGGTTAATTGCTTCATCTAGCTTGGCGGCTGAGAACGGTGTGGCTAGCGATCCGTCCCAGACGCTGACGAAGTTCTTGTCGATACACAGCCAAGGGGTTAATTATGAACTCGGCCGCGGTATGCCACAGGATTTTACCAAAGCTGCAGAATGGTATAGGCGGGCCGCCGCGCTTGGCCATGCCGATGCGCAGAATGATCTTGCGAAACTGTACGATGATGGCCGAGGTGTGTCGCAAGATAGCGTTCAAGCCTATTTTTGGTACACCCTCGCGGCTCAACAGGGTAACGCCTGTGCGATTATTGATCGTTATCGTTTGGGCGAGCGAATGAGTGCAACTCAGATAACAAAGGCGCAGCTACTCTTGAACGTTTGGAAGTCCACGTCTAAAGGTAAAGTCTTAAGCAAAATAAAATGAGCTTGCGTTGGACCCAACGATAATCCTGAAGGGAATAAGCACCACTGCGTCCGTCGTCAATACTTTAAACTCGCTCATAAAGGGGACAACGGGCGTCAAGCGGAGCTTATTGATCGAGCTACAGAGCAATGTTCAACTCATTTCCTTGTACATTGAGGGCGACGCACCGATAGACAAGGTCATCAGCAAACTCGATGCCTCTCGCTGCAAAGCGGCACTGGAGTCGAACTTCAACTTTAACTCGCTCAAGCGCGGACGCGTCAGCAAAGCGGCGACGGAGGGTGTACCGCAGTATAAGGCGTACGTTGGCTGGACGACCGAGCAACTCTTTTCAAACATCTATTTGAAAATCAGAGAGTTGCAGAATATCGTGGATATCGATCCGGACAATAAGAAATTTCGCAAGAGCGTACGCTTGATAAATGTCCTTAAGCTGATGCTCTTGCTGTCGAAACACCTTAGAGCATAGCCGCGCGTTGTCACCCTCAGTTGGGATGGGCGCCCCGCCTTGTTAGACCTGTCGTGCGCTCGATTCCGAACATAAGGTTCATGTTCTCGATACCGACTTGCGCACCTCCTTTGCCGACGCTATCGAGCACGCTGAACGTGACAATGCGATTCCGAGAGTCGTCCACATCAACGCCAATGAAGCAGTAATTCGTCCCCGCGATAGCGCTGACCCAAGGGTACGGGCGGTATTGCCACGAGACGTTCGGTTCTTTGGGGCGATCGTAGACTTCGACGAAGGGTTCGTGCTGATAAAAGTCGCGGTACAGTTCCAGTATCTGTTCTCTTGATGCGTTCTGTCTAGGAAAGGCATGGCAGATGTCGAGAATACCTCTGACGATCGGGACGTAAGTGGGCGTAAAGTGAACGCAAACCTCTTTCCCGGCGAGCAGCGAAAGCTCCTGTTCCATCTCGAAGGTATGACGGTGCCCGACGACGTTATAAGGAATCAAGTTGTTCCCTATTTCGGGGTGATGCGCGGCGCGAGCCAACTCCGCTCCCGCGCCGGCGGTGCCGGACAGGCCATCGACAATGATAGGCTGTTCGTGGAGCAGATTTTCTTTAATTAAGGGCGCAAGACCAAGGATGGCAGATGAGGAGAAGCAACCCGGATTAGCGACCAGCCTCGCCTTCGCAACTTCCTCTTTATGTAACTCCGGAACTCCGTAAACCGCCTCCTCGGCGAGCGCCCAGTTGGCATGTCTTTGCTTGTAGACGGACTCCCACACCTTTCTGTCGGAAAGGCGAAATGCCGAGCCCAGATCGATGACCTTACATCCCTGCTCCAGAAAACGGCCTGCCTCTTGTATGGACGCCTCCGTCGGCAATGCGAGGAAGACCACGTCGCAAGGGGTTGCTTCGTCGGGTTGGATAAGCCTTATGCCGGTGCCGTACAAATTAGGGTGATAATCTTCGACTGGACCTTCCGATCGGCTAGTGGCCCACACAATTTCTACTTCAGGGTGGTCGAGTAAAACCCGAAGCGCTTCACCACCCATGTAGCCACTTGCTCCAACAATACCGACGCTTATCATCACACGCTCCTGGGCCTCAACGTTGAGGGAATTGTAGTGCAAAAATGATAGGCAGTGTGAATTTGAGTTAGAATGCCTTTATATAGCAAAGCGAACTTACCGCTGAGACGGCTATCGTATAGCCGGATATGGCGCCCGCTGAAAAAGGTAAGGTGTTGCTCGAGGCTTAGGCGGATCAAGCACTATTGAGACACATGCTATGAGAATCGACAGACTCGACCACTTGGTGCTTACGGTCAAAAATATTGACAGAACCTGCACCTTCTACGCGAAAGCGCTCGGCATGGAAGTAGTCACCTTCGCTGAGGGCCGGAAGGCTTTGAACTTCGGGAATCAGAAGATCAACCTGCATCAGGCGGGCAAGGAGTTTGAGCCGAAGGCATTACGACCGACGCCTGGTTCTGGTGACCTCTGCTTTATTACCTCGACACCACTGGATGATGTCGTCAAACACCTTGGCGTTTGCGAGGTCGAGATCATTGAGGGGCCCGTCAGAAAAACTGGGGCAACGGGTTCAATCCAGTCTGTGTATATTCGGGATCCAGATCTTAATCTCATCGAAATATCAAACTACATATAGTGTAAGAACACTTTATGCATTACCGCTACTACACCGCAGATGTCTTTACCGACCGGATCTTTAACGGCAACCAGCTGGCAGTATTTCCCGACGCGCGCGGGCTTGAACATGAACAAATGCAGCGCGTGGCCCAGGAGTTCAACATCGCAGAAACCGTGTTTGTGTTTCCACCCGAAGATGCCAAACATACTCGCCGTTTGCGTATCTTCACCCCCGGGACCGAACTTCCCTTTGCTGGACACCCGACAATTGGTACGGCTTATGTGCTAGCATCGATCGGCGAGATTGTGCTCGACGCCGAGCCGACGCATATCGTCTTCGAAGAAGGTGTTGGTCCGGTAAGTGTTTCAATCGAGGTGATAGGCGCGACGCCCCGGTCTGTCACGCTCATCGCGCCTAGACTTCCTGAATTCGGCCCCGAACCGCCACACGCCACAGACATTGCGTCCGTGCTGTCGCTTGATGAATCGGATCTACTGGTAGATGACAATGCCCCACAAGCGGTGTCCTGTGGTGTGCCATTTCTGTTTGTTCCGTTACGGAGTCGTGACGCCGTGACGCGAGCCCGTGTCAAACGCGACACGTGGGAGCAGATACTCTCGTCTTTCTGGGCACCGAGCCTTTATGTCTTTTCTTATGATCCAGAGCTAGACGGATCGGATATTCATGCGCGTATGTTCGCACCGCTACTAGGTATAGATGAAGATCCCGCCACCGGTGCCGCGGTAACCGCGCTCGCGGGTTATCTCGGCGTGCGGGACAAGTCTGGTAGCGGGCGCATTCGTTGGGTTGTTGAACAGGGGATCGAGATGGGACGCCCGAGCATACTCGAAGTTGTCGCCGTGAAACAAAATAGCAAGATTACTGAAATCCAGCTGGTTGGTTCGGCGGTGTTGGTAAGTGAAGGTGAGATGGAGATACCGGCGCTCAGTGATCTGAAGTAGATCGTTTCGGAAGAACTCGATTATGCATGAACAACGAGTCAAGATACGTCGTGGCACCTCTCATGATGTCGAAAGCGTCGCTAAGCTGGCGGCGCAAACGTTTCATGAAGCATTCGCTCGTGACAACAAAGCCGACGACATGGCTACATATGTAGCTGCATCCTTCAGTCCCGCACAAATACGTTCCGAGCTGGCTGACCCGCGTGCCATCTTTCTGCTTGCTGAAGTGTCACAGCAGACGGTAGGCTATGCAAAACTGTATGTGCATGATGCGCCAGACTGCATCACCGGATGTGATCCAGTGGAACTGGTACGGCTCTACGTTCGTGAGAACTGGTTGGGAAGCGGAACAGGTTCGGTATTGATGCAAGCGTGCATAGAAGAAGCGAAGACGGGAAACCATAAAACGCTCTGGCTTGGTGTCTGGGAAAACAACAAGCACGCACGCACGTTCTATCAGAACTGGGGTTTTATCGATGTGGGTTCACATGAATTCATGCTCGGTGAAGATGTGCAGATCGATATATTGATGGAACGTCAGCTATAACCATGCGGCTGGAGACCGTCCTATATCGATTGACCGTATTAGGACTTCCGCGTACCACCCTCGTTGCGATACCAGGCGGCGGCCTCTTTAGCTTTCTTTTTGATCTTGCGCAGCCAGCGACGTGCCCAGGCGAACTCGATGCCCAGAATGGCAAGCCCTGCGAGGATCCCGATGAGCCCCGGACCGGGAACCCCGGGTACTACTAGGATCAAACCGAGGAGGAACACGGTTCCGCCGATCACGGCAATTACGACACGCCGTGCATGTTTGTAGGCATCCGACAAGACCTGCTGATTCACTTTAGTGCAGTTCCCTTGTAGGGTACGAAATGAGTCCTGGGACGAGAGTATAACATCCAATATGTGATCTTTGCTTTCGGTTCCAGTTGTAAGCTTGCCACGTACTGGGACGCTGATATAGCGAAGAAGACCTAGAGCAACGTAGCCATTGTCTAACACGTGGAGGGTGCTTTGAAATGGCGAATAAGACCATCGAAGGTGGTTGTCTTTGCGGTGCAGTCCGCTACAGGGTCGCGGGTGAGCCGTACAATTTAACCAACTGTCATTGCATAATGTGCCGTAAGGCGAGCGCGGCACCGTTTGTGTCTTGGGCAAGCTTTAAGTCGAACGAAATTAAATTCACCAAGGACGCACCTACGCGTTACACATCCTCGGCAAAGGCGGTGCGGAGCTTTTGTTCGAAATGTGGAACGCCGCTTACGTTTCAACTTATTGAGTGTCCGGACGAGATCGACCTGACGATTTGCAGCATGGATGAACCGGGAGACATCGTCCCACGCGATCACGTCTGGACACAGCGACGTTTACCGTGGATTAAACTCGCCGATGGCTTACCCCAGTACAACCAGGAGCGCAATGATGGGTGAACGAACACCGAGGTGTTGTGAGCGCCGGCATTCTCGGAGTTTCGCGAACGAACGTTGGCGAATTCGATCGCACCACGGTGCTGCAAGGGTAACGTACCCGTTCGAAACGCACGGGCGATGTCCGTCATGTGATTGTCCGATGTGCGCCAATTGGTGCACAAGTTATGGTGCTGGTGCACACACTAATCGTTTTCCCTCATGTACGACCCAGCACGCCACGAAGATTTAATCGAAAGGCCCTGGTATGAAGCGGTAGCACGATCGGCGATAGAGGAGATAGTTGCCGATACATACGCGCGATTCGATCGTGCACGACTGTGGCCAACGCACCCGCTGGACGGCAAGGAAGACGGTTTGACGATGCTGTACTTCGGCGCGGCCGGGGTTATCTGGACACTGCACTACCTTGCTCGTGCCGGGGTAACGCACACCAGGCGCGAATTCGGTGCCATCCTTCCCGAGTTAATCGAGCGAAATCGCGCGGACTTTAAGCAAACACCATATCCGCGTAGCACCTCCTATCTTATCGGCGATGTTGCCTTGCTATTACTGCAATGGCGACTGGCGCCGTCGCGTGATGTCGCGAATCAACTGTTTAATCGCATAAACGCCAACACCAAACAGCCCGTGCTGGAATTGATGTGGGGTAGCGCGGGCACCATGGTCGCCGCGTTGTTCATGGCCGAGTGGACCGGAGCGGCGAGGTGGCAGACAGTTTTTCGCGAGCAGGCTGATCGGCTCTGGAACGAGTGGCAAGAGCAGCGCGGCCTCGGTTGTCTGTGGACGCAAAATCTATATGGGCAATCACGTCAATATTTGGGACCTGTCCATGGCTTTGCGGGAAACGTGCTCGCGTTGTTACGGGGACAGGAACTACTAGCCTCAGACAAACGCACGCAGCTGCATACGCGTGTGGCGGAGACGTTAGCGAAAACAGCGTTCGAAGATGCGAACCATGTGAATTGGCCGGCTGTCTGGAGCTCGACACACCTGCAACGGCCACATCTCGTTCAGTACTGTCATGGCGCACCAGGCATGGTGACAGCACTCGCGGGTCTTCCGTGCGGGTTCGATCCGGCTGTAGATCGACTGTTGGAGAAGGCGGGCGAGCTTACCTGGGCCGCAGGCCCGCTGACGAAAGGTCCGAGCCTGTGTCACGGCACGGCCGGGAATGGCTATGCCTTCCTAAAACTGTACTGCCGGACGGGTAATAGAAAATGGCTCGAGCGGGCGCGTGCCTTTGCTGTGCACGCGATAGCGCAATGCGCGCAAGCGCGCGAAGCGTATGGGCAGGGACGATACTCGCTGTGGACGGGGGATCTTGGACTTGCTGTCTACCTTTGGGACTGTATGAACGAGCAGGCGAGTTTTCCTTCGATAGATATATTTTGATGTCAACCAACGGTTACATGGACTGGATGTCGGTGTCCGCCGGGCCTGTGTCAAGTCGCGCGCGACGCTTCAGTTTGCGTTTCCCCCGACGCGGGTCGAGGGGTATACCCTTGCGCTCGGGGGGTCACACCGAAACAGGGACACAAGACATCTTCCCCGGATAACAACTGCATTCCACCACGCGTGCACATCGCGTTCTAGGGAAGGAGCGGCAGGGACTTGGGCCCGTCTATCTGCACTTCCTGGTATTCACTCGCAAATGGTCTATATATTGAGTACTGACCAGGGCGGTCCCTCTGACCGACATCCGCCGCGGTTGGAATTTATTTATTTTTCAGACGTTTACATTTAGGTTACATTTAGTAGGGTCATGAAGTACAGAGTGTTAAATCGCATTGGACTACTGCTCATCTTGGTGCCGCTATTGGCATTGGGAATGCATTATGCCCACGAACTGGCCATGGTTGACCAATGCCTGGACGCTGGGGGCGCATTCGATTACACGACCATGTCATGCAGTTTCACCGAGCGCTCGGAGTATATCCCGTACAGCCAGCGCTACCGGTGGAGCCTTAACATCGCGCTGGGAATTAGCTTTTTAGGCCTGGTGATCAACATGCTGGGCCGCAAAAGGAGCCGGTTCTCATCGCTCGGCGGCGCACGCACGTCTAGGGTCTCGGGCCCCATCCGATTAGACTAGCCTCTAACCCCAGCACCCCTTGATCGTGGGGTCCATATTCAATCAGCCGCGGCACTATAGACGGTGATCGTCGGTTCCGCCGCGACCACGGCGAACCAAAACGACCGCTTGGAGGGTAACGGCGGAAGTTGTGTACCCTTAAGGGCACCCTCGATCGCCTTCCCGCCCAGATTCCAGGCGCTCCCGGTCTCGCGATCGACGTATTCGCCGTTCTCCGTTTGGAATGTCAGTTTCTGCGTACCGGCCACCGGCTCGAAGATCGCCCCGCTTATGCCCTGTGCGTCGATGAGCACAACCAGTCGCTGACCGCCTACCACATCCATGATGGTAGCGGGGCCGGCACGATCCAAGGCATAGGCGCGTGCATCGTCACCCATCTTCACCGCAAGCACGCTCGTGCCAGGCGGCAGTCGCCCGTCTTTGGCAGCGTTGCTTACGGGAAAAGCGAAGCGGCCACGGTTGAGGATTTGCGGGTAGCCCACGAACGGATCGCGGCCATAAGGACGGCGGTAGCCGGTTTCCTGGGAAAGCACTTTTGTATTTGTATGCATTCGGCGCCATTGGCCCCACGTCGTCGTCATTGCCGGTAGCAAGGATAAGTGCGTGTCGGTAAGGGTGCCAACGATCGCCTTGCCGGCGACATGCCACCAGTAACTACCCGTCTCGTAGTCGAGCATTACCATGTCGGACTCGTAAAGAGCACTTGTGTTGCCGAACGTCAATAAACGGTCCTGCAGGCGTCGACTGAAAACGACACCGCTTCCACAAAGCGGACAGTATGCGACGACAAGGGGTTCACCGGCCAGGGTGTCGTTTACAATCTCGTGGTAGTTGAGGATGCGGATCGGGTAGGCCCAAGCCTCGCCGGCCGCCGCATAGCCGATCACCATATCGTTATCGCTTAGCCAGCTCGCCGTAGATGGTGATTCGTACTTGGGCCTGTGAAGCGGTGGGATAGCGTCACGCAAGCGTTCGATCAACGCCTGTGGCGCAACGGCCAGCGGCACCGCGCGGTTGGTACGCTGAAACGTGTCGAAGTAGATTGCCTCCAGCGGCACGCTGTGCTTGGTGAGGTCGACCGAGGGGACGATGGGGGGCCGTTGGGCATTGGTGACGTTGGCGAAGACGAACGTGATCGCACATGTCACGAGTAAGAGACGCAAGCCCGTAGGCGGTTTTGGGCTTCGGCGTGCTGATGGGTCCATGACTTCAGTCCGTTAGGTAAATATGTTGTTTCCCGTGGTCATGTTCTAGTAACTTAACAACTAGACGGATTCACTAAATGGAAGTTTCTGACGGGACATGCGCTAGCACCAGCGTCAGCGCTTAGCAAAGCATTTTGCCGCAGAGTGACTGCAATTACCAAATCCGTGACAAACGAATGTCATCAAAACGGGTATCCACAGTTCCTGTCTGTCTATGAAACAACGACTTTATTCCTTGGGTACCAGCGATGCCGAGCAGCGGCGCCTGCACCTGCAGCGCCAGCTTTACGGGGACACGGCAAACCTTAAGTTCTCGGAAACCGACACGGTATGCGAGATTGGCAGTGGTGTCGGTGCGAACCTTTGGATTGCCGAGCAGCTTCCGCGAGGACGATACATCGGCGTCGATGCTGAGCCGAGGCAGACCGAAGCGGCGGTGAAGCATGCACGTGAGCGGTGCTTGAGCAACGTCGAGTTCGTTACGGCTGACGGCGACCACACCGGTTTGCCCAGTGACTCTGTCGATGTCACGTTTTGTCGGTGTGTTCTGATACATCAGCCCGATCCGGGACCGCTTGTTGACGAGATGCAGAGGATCGCCAAGCCGGGCGGGCGGATCATTATTATTGAACCGCACAATGCAAGCTACTACTGTGGACCGGACAAGGCGTTTCTGATGAAATGTTTCCGCGCAAGGGCCGACTATGCCTACGGTAATGGACGTGGATCGCCCGATGTCGCATTGAATCTGTATCCATTACTGGTGACACGCGGTCTCAGAGACGTTCGCGTTACGCCCCATGTAATTATCGCCTACGGCCACGAGCCAGAGAGGTGTAAAAGCTTCATTCAGAATTGGGTGCAGGTTATCGCAACAGTATCAGACAGCCTTTTGGAAGTCGGCGCTATAACCCAGCGGGATCTGGAGCTTGCAGAGCAAGAGGCACAGAACATAAGACCCGAGACGTTTTTTCATCAGAGTATGTGGATCGTCGAGGCAATCAAATAAGTAACTCGGTCATTCTCTGGATCCAACGTTCTATGTCGGAAAGCATACGCTATGAGCACGGTATGTGAGAAAGATCTCGCGCTCATTGAAGAGGCGCGGGAAATCATCGCGCGTCGTTTCAGGCAGAACTATCATCATGTGGGAGCGGCGCTGCGGACACGTTCCGGTAAAGTGTTTAGGGGTGTGCATCTGGAGGCGACGGTGGGCCGCGTTGCAGTGTGTGCGGAAGCGACTGCGATGGGTGTCGCCGCCACAGAGGGTGATATGGACGTTGAGATGATTGTTGCTGTTGACCGAGAGGGCGGGATCATTTCGCCTTGCGGCCTGTGTCGTGAGTTGATATCGGACTATGCGCCCGATTGTGAGGTCATCGTGCCGGGGAATAACGGCCCGGAGGTGGTCTCGATACAGAAGCTAATACCCCGAAAATATCGCAAACGGCAACGTAAGGACCCAAAGTGATCAAGAAGCGCGAAACTGAAGCGTTGGCGCGTTCGTCCGTTCCTTAGGTCTCTCGCTCGCGCAAAACCTTCCCCAAGTCACCTTGCTATGCGTATGTGATGTCGACGGGTGTTGTGTCAAATGTGCTCATCAGACGGCTAATGGTGCTGCCGGTTGTGTTGTTGCTGTCGTTGATCCCGTCGGTAACCCAGGCGAATGAAGATATAGCAAACGCAATCGAACTTTTCAAAGTACGACGCTATGACGAAGCAAGGATGTTTCTTGAAAGCGTGTTGCGTGTGAATAACCGCAACGCCGAGGCGCATTACTATTTAGGGCGGACGTTCTTCGAACTTTGTAAGTATGGTGAAGCGGCCAAGCACTGTAAGAAGGCGACCGAACTCAAGGGTGACAATGCAGACTATTATTATTGGCTGGGTAGAAGCTATGGATCGCAGGCGGTCCACGGGAATCTGCTCAAACAGGCCCAGCTTGCACCAAGAATAAGAAAAGCATTCGAAACGACGGTTAAGTTAAACCCTAAACACGTTGAAGGCCGGTTCGGGCTGGGTAACTTTTATGCGCGAGCCCCGGCGCTGATGGGTGGGAGCATAGACAAAGCCCACGCGCAGGTGAAGGCGCTGACCACGTTGACGGAGGTGGCGGGTAGATTATTGTTTGCACGGATCCTTGAGAAGGAAGGCAAGCCTGATCTGGCAGAAGCAGAGTACAAGAAAATCGAAGAGATGGTTGGTTATTCCCACGGTGGTTACCGCTTATACCATGAGTATGGTGGTTTTCTGTTAAGGCAAAAGCGTTATGATGAGGCAATAGAAGAATTTAAAAAACAGGTGGCGTTGGCGCCTACGAAGGCTCGAGCTCACCAAAACCTAGGTGACGCCTATAGAGCGGCCGGTAACTGGCAGGACTCTGCAAGTGCCTATCGGGAAGCCTTACAAATGAATCAGAAGTGCGAACCGGTGAGAAAAAGATTGGAAAAGAAACTCAAAAAAATCGAAAAAGCGCTCGCGAGAAGCCGTTGATTACGGCCGCGGTTGACTCGCAGAAGCGCCGGAGGCCTGATGGCCAAACGAAAGCCAAGGCTCGACGGCCATCTCATAGCACTGTGCCGTCGGGGTGTCATGAATAAGGTTCTCCTCGCTGCGCTCGTGCTAACTCTCTCGATCAATGCCTTGGCGTCTGCTGCACCGAAGTTGCGCGCCTATAACGTAGACCTGGGCCAATCATCCGTATCGGGACTGTCTTCAGGGGGATTTATGGCAGTGCAATTTCACGTAGCATTCTCCTCGATCGTGGTGGGCGCGGGCGTCGTAGCAGGTGGGCCGTACTATTGCACCCAGGGAAGTTGGTTTGCCTTATGGTTTTATCTAAATCAATGCACAATCGTCTCTTTTTGGGTGCCAAGCCCGAACGCTGTTAGGCTGCTGCGCCATGCCCACGAATTTGCAGCCCGCCAAGAGATCGATGATCTAGCCAATCTGACGCATGACAAGGTGTATATTTTCAGCGGAACGAACGACTACTCCGTTAGGCAATCGGTAGTAAGTCAGACAAATGCTTTCTATCAGCTAGCGGGTGTGCCCGTCGAAAATATTCAGTACGTTAATAGCCTCAATGCAGGTCACGCAGTAATTACGGATGACTATGGCAATAGCTGCGCAAGAACGGGCTCCCCATTCATTAATGATTGTGATTATGATCAAGCAGGCGCAATCTTGCGCCATATTTATGGCGACCTCAATCCGCCCGCGACTTCGAGCAACGGTGGGAAAATCATCGAGTTTTCGCAGGCAGAATTTATTAATAATCCACGATTCCACAGCATGAGCAATGTCGGCTATATCTACGTGCCCAAATCATGTGCTCAAGGGGATATCTGCAAGGTCCACATCGCCTTTCATGGCTGTGGGCAGACAATGGAAAAGATTGGTGATCGCTTCTATAGGCGTGCAGGCTATAACGAATGGGCAGCAACGAACAATATAATCGTGCTGTATCCGCAACTCGTGGAACTCGCATGGCACAATCCCGAGGGATGCTGGGATTGGTGGGGATATGACAACGCTGACTATTACAATAAGAAAGGCCCGCAGATGGCGGCAGTGATGGCAATGCTCAAGCGGCTGGCCGCAAAGGACAAAATCGGACTGGAGCAGCAATGATAAAACGACTGGTGTTCGTGGCTTTCGTGCTGTGCGGCTGTGTGGGCGGACAGTCTACTGCTACCTGCAAGCCGAGCGATCGGCACTGGACAAGCAGCTTAGGGGATTGACTGATGAATTTTTCGAACCAGACAGTACTCGTCACCGGAGCATCGAGGGGTATCGGCCGCGCTGTCGCACGGCTGTTCGCACAACAGGGTGCACGGGTTGCCGTGCACTACAACCAGGATAAGCGACGGGCGGAGCAGACACTGGCCGAGTTAGGGGGTAGTGGTCATGTTGTTCTGCAAGCAAACTTGATGGAGGCGGATTCCGCACGCAACCTCATAGATGGCGTAGTGCAGCAGATGGGCGGCATGGACATCTTGGTGAACAATGCGGGAATATTTAAGGAACATCCGTTTGCAGATGTCTCGTACGAAAAGTGGCAAGAAGCGTGGCGTGAGACACTAGCGGTAAATCTGCTGGCACCGGCCCACCTATTATTTTGTGCCGCGGAGCACATGTGCAAAACTGGTGGTGGGAAAATTGTAAATATCTCCTCGCGCGGCGCATTTCGTGGGGAACCGGACGCCCCCGCTTATGGGGCTAGCAAGGCGGGATTGAATGCATTGAGTCAGTCGATGGCGAAGGCGCTCGCGAAGCACAGTATCTTTGTTTACGCCGTCGCACCTGGTTTCGTCGAAACGGATATGGCAGCGCATTTACTGGAAGGGCCCGAAGGCGACGAGATTCGCAATCAGAGTCCACTCGGGCGCGTAGCAAAGCCCGAAGAAGTCGCCCGGACGGTGCTATTCTTAGCGTCGCAGTGTTCGGAGTTTCTGACTGGCGGCATTGTCGACGTAAATGGTGCGTCGTATCTACGCTCATGAAGCGAGAAGGACTCTTAACGTCGGTGAGCAGGTAGCAGTGGTTCGATTTCGCTTGCTTAGAATTTTCATTGCGTTACGTAACCCGCGTCGCCGGCAAGGCTGCAGCAAGTCGTAGCTAAATATCACGAAGCCCTAGTTATCTTGTCCCTATAGCAGCTGTCCAGTACTAGGCTATATTGATTACAAGGGCGTTTCGCACGCAACTGCGCCCACTTCATAGGCAGACGATCGCGCCTTTTCGAGGTTTCATACCCAGTTGAATTATGATGGTTGCCATCGACCCCACAAAAATCCTGTCAGTGGATGATTGTGAACAAGAGCGAACACCGCAGGAACTTGTTGATTGGGTCGAGGAGAAAAATAGTCTATTTGCCCGTACTGAGGAGGGAAGGAATTATGTGATACTCCGCAAAGGGCTTGCAAAGAAGTTTATTGAGGAGATATACCCATTAAGTCTCCTAGCACAGCAACTTTTCAATGGGCGCGGCGATGTTGTCTGCAAGCCGAGTTTATTTGAGGAAAACTTTGATGCGGTTATTATCGATTATCGCCGGCGTCCGCTTAAGATCCAAAAGATAAAGTTTACTCACGCAATCCGGCACTACGAAAAATATTTGCGCACTGTCTATTTGCAAAAGTATGGGTACGTCTCTTTGCTTAGCAAGCTAATGCGTAACAGTAATGAGAATGCGAGAAACAGCCCGAAGAGAAAAAATGAGATAGTCGGTCGAGTTAGAGGACGGAAAAAAGAGCTACGGGTCATTGCTAAGGCAGGGGAGAGAGAATCAAACAAGCGTTACGGTATAGATTGGTCGCTAGTAATGGTTTTTGATGACTACATGACTTTCATATCACTTGGAGAGCTGGAGCAATTAGAGGCATTCATAAATACAGAAGTTCTTCCTATGGGACTGGATTTCGGCAAGCTGTTCCTGCTTAGTTGGTCCGGCAACACCCTTCTGGAGTTTTCTCTCGGCGACAGTAGTAGTACGGGTGCGCAACGCACTTAGCGCTACAAGTTGATGGTCTGTACCCAGGACTCTGACCGTTAATGAAGCGACATATTTTGCCTATAGCTCCAACGTGAGTTGGAGACTCGGCCAAGGGTAAGGGGATAGTTATGCTGAGAAAAATATCATACGTTGGTCTCTTCGGCGTGGTGATCGCTACGGTTGGTGTGCCATGATGTGATTGCTGGCGAGAGTCAGAGAGGCCGTGAATGCAGGGTCAAAACACAAATTCAATACGATAAGGAGCAAAAAGTAATGTCAGAACACGCGGAAATCGCCATCTTGCAGCTCCTCTTCTTTCTAGTCGGTGCTGCGATTGTCATCGTCCCTTTCTGGAAGATCTATGCGAAGGCCGGATTTTCCAAATGGTTAAGCCTGCTGATGATTGTCCCCCTTGTTAATCTGCTTGTCTTGTATGTGGTCGCTTTTTCCACATGGCCGGCGCATCGTCAAGGTGACTAGCAGGCGTTAACTCGACGGTATTCGATTACCGTCCCAAAATAACGGTGTTTGACACGAATCGCAACGCGATGAGAGTGTCCTGGTTCGATCCCGCAGACTTCGAATGGCTCGATCGGGCGTGCTCCCACCCATCCAAGTAACAAGCTATATTTGACAACTATAATAGGTTGTTAGTGATCTATGTCGCCGAATGTTGTCGGCGTATTGGTAAAACGTCCGTGGAGGCTATCAAGCATGAACGTACTATTTCGCACGATACTCGCTAGTTTCTTGCTGCTGCTTGCGGCATGTTCAGCTAACGATGATGAGGGCTACGAGTCGACCGACAGCCATGTGTGGAAGACCCAAGCTGAGGCCTTAGATAAAGCGAGAAACGTGGAGCAGCTGTTGAAAGACACCACTGATGAAAAACGCCGAGAAATGGAGCGGCAGACCCGATAAGGGGAATGTCTAACATTCGCGGTTACAAATAGTTTTCAATAACTTCCCGGATCTCATGCAAGAGAATACGCCCACTTACCCGCCATGGGGAATATGGGCGACGATTGGCTTCAGTCTGATAATTGTCGCCTGTTTCTTGCTGGTTCAGATGTTGGCGGCTGTCCTCTTTGTGACGGCTAAGGGCAACATTGATCCAGACTTAGATCCTGCCATGCTTGCTTCATCGTTGGAAACCAATGGTTTCCTGCTCGCACTGACCACTTGCGCCACGATGGTGGTGACTATCGGGCTTGTCGCATTATTCATATGGTTTCGCAGACAAGCCACGTTCAAGCAGTATCTACATTTGAGTCCTATAAGCGCAAAAACGTTAATAGGATGGTTGGGTGTGGTTGTCCTTTTCGGAATTGTCTGGGACGGCCTCACGTACCTATTAGATAGACCGATCATTCCCGATTTTATGCTCACCGCCTACGCGACGGCTTATTTTGCGCCACTTCTCTGGTTGGCGGTGGTTATCGCTGCGCCATTGACGGAAGAGGTATTTTTCCGAGGGTTTCTGTTCGAAGGTATTAGGTTTTCGAGGCTAGGTGGTATTGGCGCGGTTTTGTTTACGTCTCTAATCTGGGCGGTGATCCATATACAGTACGGTTTGTACGAAATCAGTACCGTATTTATCTTAGGCATCGTGTTGGGTATAGCGCGTTTAAAAACACAGTCCCTCTATACGACTATTGCAATGCACTCGTTGGCGAACCTGTTAGCGACGCTGGAGGTTGTTGTCTACCTTCATTACTTGACGAATGCTGACTAGTCAGGGTGCTACACGGGGCCACAAGGCCTGGTCGTATCGCAGGCCTGACCCGTCGTGTGCGTCCGGTTTGCAGGTCCCTCCTGGGCTCTCCGCGTTCTCTGATCAATGAGTTTGGGCATAGCCCAGTACCTATCCTGTTGATTAGGAACGCAGTTATCGGACTGCCCACAAGGCAGTTGCACCTCTTTTTAGGTGTCTATACTTACGCTAAGCGGCTCAAGTTAGAGCCAAGCGACAACAGACGCAGCGGCACGGAAACACCCCTAATGTTGGTCAATGTCTATCGAAAAGCGCACGCGATCTGGGATACTCCGGTCCGGTGGTTTGTGGTCATTGCGTCGCTGTTTCTGGTAATCGCCGTTGTCATCGATACTATTAACCTCGAACAGGTTTACAAGGCAATGCAGGCGTGGACTACCGGCAAGCATGATCTAAGCATCATCGCATTCACTTTGGGATGCGCGATTCTGATGTCAGCCATAATTCCGGAGGTTGTCCTCGGCGTCGCGGCAGGAAATCTTTTCGGGTTCGTTTGGGGCAGCATATCGTTTTGTGTCTCTGGCCTGCTTTGTTCCTTGCTTGTTTTCTTTATCGCTAGAACTTGTTTGCAAAGTCGGGTTCAGAGTGTTATCTCAGGGTATCCGAGGCTGCGGGCCATCGAGGGAGTTGTAAGCAATGGCCGGCTTCGATTGCTTTGTTTGTTGCGACTGCTTCCGCTTAATCCTGCGCTCATGAGCTATGCCCTGGCAACAACGAAAGTCAAACTCTGGCCATATTTGCTTGCCAGCATGTGCATGATTCCGGGGTGGGTGCTCACGGTCTATTTCGGTCATGTAACGGCGAACGTTACCAAGCTCGCCGGTGGCGCAAGTGTGTACATGCCGCTGCGAGACACATTGACTATCGGTGGGCTTCTGTTGTCCATAGCAGTAATGGTCTACATTACGCGTGTTGCCGCAAGGCATTGCGGCACATACGACGAATCGCAGTAAGTATACACGGAAGTTTTCGGTTCGCCTGCCAACGACCGGTCCTATCTACTGTCTGCAGAGTCTTTTCTGAAGTCAAATCTAGCGCTCTGATGATATCGCGTCGTATCAGAGCATTGTGTGCCTATATAGTAAGGCTGCATCACGATTGCCGCCGATTATCGGCACACCCATCGTCTATTTTTTCTGTTGCGCTTTTTATGCCGGGCTTTGTGCTTAAAGTTATCCAAGAATCCGGAGAGCGCTACCTCAGACCGCTTGGTGGATTTAGATATTTCTATCATGGTTGGTGACAAAAGTGGGAAGTATGGTAGTCAACAAGAAACGTGCTCTTTCGGTCTTCGCATCGCTGGTCGCAACCTTTCTTTTACTTAGGATTTATCTGCACCTCTCATCCCATACAACTTCCAGGTTGACCCGTATAACCCCACCATTTGTTCACGGCTCTGACCTTGGTTACGTTCGGGGAGCTTCTACTGCGATTTTTGACGGCGGCAGTAAGCTACTCGATCTGGCGACGGTGGGATTCATATCTTCTACCGATTTCTTTCCGGGGCGTTGTTATTATGGCCGCACTAGCCTGCGGTTATGATATTGTGTTGGTAGTCTATGGTAAGAGATGCCAGAAGTCTGACATATAATACCTCTTGTAACGCAAGCGAACGCTATTCGTCGCGTCTATGGATGGCTAAATGACTAAAGAGGAGGGCGTGAGCACTCCGGAAAAGCAAGCGGTTCGCGACGCATGGCGCGAGCTCGGTTTTTACTACCACCTCGATCTAAGGCAGAGATTCTGGCAGCTGGTGGGATCGAGGTCTGGATTGATGAGATTCAGGGATATCCTTGCAGCGTACATAGCGGATCCAAAGAATGAGCAGTTGTTAGAGTACGAAGTCTACGGACCTGATGAATACCTGAAGATCATGACCGCGGAGCACCCTGGCATTGACGACAAAACTATCGACGGCCGGCTGTCTGATCTGAAACACCTTGGTGAGCTAATCGAAGACCGGCTATCACAAGCTGTTCCTGGGTCTACGTTCTCCATCAAGCGTGAGTATGCCGACGACGCCAAATTCTCAATCATCTTCCAGGTAATGGACGACGACTTCGACCCCGCCTCCGAAGACCCAAGACTTTCCCAGTCGACTATCTAAAGGTTACGCTTCTTCCGAGCGGGAACCAGGATTGGGAGGAAGTAAAGTAAACCTAATGATCCGGTTTACTACTTGCCTCGTAGTCAAGTGGAGGACCGAGGGAAGCCGAAGCGCAAGCCCAGGCTCGTAATCCGTAAAGCGTTAGTCGTGAGTCGTGGGTGCGACAACTAATGGATTTGCGCCTTTCGCCGAGCCGAGCGCCGAGGGAGACGAAGGCCGCTCCTGTGCATCCTGCGCTCGCGGCACTTGTGCGTCCTTGCACATCGCGCCGGCGTGGAAGGGGTGAAGCGGATAAAGGCGAAGGTCCAATGAACCTTCGCCCCGCTGAACGGGCTTGCCACGGATGGCAAGCCCCGGACTTGCAAGCGAGAGCAGGGAAAGCGGAGCGCCGCAAGCCACGCGTTCGCGCCAGGGACAGGCGACCTACAGGGATGTAGGAAGGTAGAGCAATGCAGGAGCAATTGCCGAGATGTACCTTGCGC
>JBHIDJ010000034.1:0-26372 GCA_046760105.1 Acidiferrobacterales bacterium
CTCGAGTTCGCCGATATCGGCTACGTCCTGGTCGATGGGGAGATTGCCATAGCGGGATCCGGCGACGAGCTACTCGAGAACCCGGCTGTAGGTCGGTTATTTCTCGGGGGTTAGAGAGTCTGGAGTCTTGAGTCCGTAGTCTTGAGTCTCAAAGTCGGACTGCTACCCCTCGGCCCTTGACTCACGATTCATAGTTCTTGGTTTCTCTTTTGCGGCTCTGTGGCCAAGTCCTCAATCACCGTGGTTTCCGGTGTCTGCAGGAAGATCTCGGGCGCGACCTTTATCTTGCTGAATCGATTGCCACCACCGAGAATAACGTAGTCCTGCTGCATCACCCGCTGGTCCACCCATAGCGGGAGATCTGCGGGAAGCGCGAGCGGTGTGACGCCACCGAGCTCCATACCGGTAATCGCCTTGGTCTCCTCGGCCGAGGCGAAAGACACGCGGCGCGCACCGAGCCGCTTGCGCACCACTTTATTCACATCGAGGCGGGTAGTCGCGAGCACGACACAACCCACGAAGCGCTCCCCACCCGTTTTGCCCTTGACGATGATCGTGTTGGCAGAGAGCGCGAGTGGATAGCCGTAATGCTCGCAGAAGACCGCGGTATCCGCGAGCTCCGGATCACAGGGAATTATTTCGTACGCAAGACCCGAATCGTCCAAAACCTTGCGTATCACAGCTTCGGTCGCTGTCACCACGGCAAGCGTTCCGGCGAGAGAAGAAAGAATTATAGATATATCTTCCGTACAGGATCCATTCTGAAGGCATGTCACCGATACGCTATCCCGTGTCCTCCGTAGTATGATGATTTTCTTGAATGCCAAAGGGGGAAAGCGCCCATGTCTAAGGCCGCACAGCTACGAGCAAATTTCAACGAGCTTCCTCTGACTCCCATCATCGGAGCCCACAACCCCCTAAGCGCAAAGCTGGCTGAACAGGCTGGATTCTTAGGTATTTGGGCGAGCGGCTTCGAACTATCAGCTGCCTTCGGCATACCGGACGCTAGCTTGATTTCAATGACACAACATCTAGACATGGCCCGTGCTATTAATGACGCCGTCAGTATCCCTGTCGTCGCCGATGTCGACACCGGCTATGGGAATGCGATCAACGTCATGTACGCGGTGGAGAAATACGAAGCCGCCGGTATGGCGGCGGTGGTCATTGAGGACAAGCAGTTTCCCAAAGACACGAGCTTGCTAGCCGGGGGTCGCCAGGAGCTGCTTTCGATCGAGGAATTTCAGGGCAAAATCGCGGCCGCGGTGGCTGCACGGCGAGACCGCGATTTTATGATCATTGCCCGTGTCGAGGCGCTCATTGCCGGCCACGGGCAGGCGGAAGCAAAATGTCGGGCTGAACACTATGTCGACGCCGGCGCCGACGCGGTATTGATTCACTCTAAGTCGAAAACGCCGGACGAGATCGTTGAGTTCGTAAACGTGTGGCAACGCGAAACCCCGATCGTGATCGTTCCGACTGCCTACCCGCAGCTCACCGAAAAAGACATTATTGCATTGAAGAAAATAAAAATGGTCATATACGGCAATCACGGCATCCGTGCAGTGGTTACCGCATTGGAACAGGTATTCGGCCAAATCCGAAATGATGAGGGTATTTACAACGTCAATAAGACCATCGTTCCGGTGGCACGTGTATTTGAGCTTCAGGGTGTACCGCAGATGAAGGAGAACGAAAAGAAATATCTTCGTTAGTCGTGAGACGTTAACCGTGAGTCGTAACTGCTTAACCCAAAGACCAGACTTATGGATATAAAATCTCTGTACGTGTTTCCGTCGAGTACTTGTGGCGCCGACCTTACGGTTCACCGCCACTAATCAGGCACCACAGTGCACGACCTACGACTAACGACTAACGATTAACGACTAACAACCAAGGAGAAAACTGTGAGCCACTTCGCTATCATCGTTACCATCAAACTGAAACCTGGAACCGCCGATGAGTTTCGGCAACGAATTGTCACTAATGCTGCAGCATCGAGGCAAGAGCCGGATTGTCACCGTTTCGATGTACTCGTCTCTAAGGACGATGAAAACACCTTGTTTTTCTACGAAGAGTACACCAATCCGGAGGCACTCGAAGCGCACCGTACTACCCAGCACTTCAAAGCCTTCAGGGAAGCCACGGATGACATGGTACTCGAACGCCAGATCCAGCGCTGCTCAGTCATAAGCTGAGCGTGTCCACTACGGCGAATTCTTGGTCTGCGGTCCGTTTATCCACCCAGCAGTGAGCGTAATCTCCTGACTGCAGAATCTGGACTCGTCAAAACGCGTCGACCCGGGATGTCGGCAATGGCGGCGCGCGCTCTGGCCATCGAGAACTGCGCAAGCACAAGCACGTCGCATGCGATGAGACGTTCTGCGGCGTGCGCGATGAAGGCGTCGTGCTCTTGCACGCGACCGGTGCGCAACGCATCCATGGCACCGGGAACGTGGTGAATCTCGATCACAGGTGAAAGGCCCCGACGTGCCGCCGCCGATTCCAGCTCTGTGCGCAGCGAGGCCATTGTTGGGGGAAAGCTTGCGAGCGCGGCGATACGCGCTCCCGAGGACAAGGCCTCCACGATCATCGCTTCATCGGGTTTGAGCACCGGGATCGTCACTGCCTTTTTCGCTTCCTCGATGGCCAAGCCGAAACCGGAGCAGGTAAACAAAATGCCAGCGGCCCCACAACCAGCCGCATAACGCGTGAGGTTCACCATCCGATCCGTAAAGTCTGCGTCGAGTCTACCCAACTCGACCAGGTCTTCGCTCAGCGAATCGTCAGTTAAGTTCACCGTTCTCGCCTCCGGCCACAAGCGAGCAAACGCATCCCAGACCGGCTCGTGCGCTAGCGCTGTGGCATGGATCAGGGCAATGCGCGGTGATGACATAGGTTCTAAGCTCAAGAGCCGGCGGTTGCTCCGCTGCCCAAATTGCCATAGTCTGCAGTCGCGAGCGATTAACTCAGCCCCTGCAGTCGAATGGCAAATCCCGGACAAAGCCAGAGAAGCGACGCGTCGATTATACGCATACTGATCGCCAAGGTCGGACTCGACGGCCACGATCGTGGCGTAAAAATTGTCGCCCGCTGCCTGCGCGACGCCGGCATGGACGTCATTTACACGGGCCTGCACCGAACCCCCGAAGAAGTGGTCGACACCGCAATTCAAGAGGACGTCGACATTATCGGCGTGAGTCTACTATCCGGCGCCCATATGACGATCTTCCCGCGATTGATCGAGCTGCTGAAGGACAAGGGCGCCGAGGACATCATCCTTGTGGGTGGTGGTGTGATGCCGGAGGAGGATGTGGCGGCGCTAAAAGGAATGGGTGTCGCCGAAGTTTTGCTCCAAGACACATCGCCCAACGTGATCGTCGACACCATGCGCCGTCTGGTGGCCGAACGCGGTCAACGCTAAACGGGTATACGTTCGAAACGCGAGTTATGGAGTTCTGGTCCTTCCCACCTCGATACGATCGTGACTACCTGCCCGATGCGACAAGCCGTTACTGGTTTCCGCAACGCGAGACCATGCCGGCCGGTGAGCGCGAAAGGGCGATCGCCGAGCGGTTGCGCGCTGTCATGCACTATGCCTATGAACACGCGCCCTTCTACCGACGGAAATGGGATGAGGCGGGTGTTCATCCGGAGCACATCCATTCGCTCGAGGATTTCGAGCGCGTGCCGGTTGTGACGAAGCAGGAACTGCGCGACGCTCAGGCCCGGGTCGCACCGTTCGGCGACTACCTATGCATCCCCCCGTCGGAAGTACACCACATCCACGGAACCGGCGGCACAACCGGTCGGCCCACCGCCTTCGCCATTGGCCGTCACGATTGGGAAACGATTGCGGAAAACCATGCTCGCGTAATGTGGGGCATGGGCCTTAGACCTGGTGACGTGGTGTTCATTGCCGCGATCTTCAGTCTGTACATGGGTTCCTGGGGCACGTTGCTCGGTTCGGAACGTCTGGGTGCTAAATGTTTTCCGTTCGGCGCGGGCGTCCCCGGCATGACGGCACGCGCCGCTGACTGGCTCAAGACAATGAAGCCAGCCGCCTTTTACAGTACCCCATCTTACGCCCTGCACCTCGCTGAAGTAGCAGAGGCGGAGAAGATCAATCCCCGTGAGTTCGGTCTTAAGTTGATGTTCTTCTCCGGCGAGCCTGGCGCGTCCATTCCCGGTATTCGCACCCGCATTGAAGAGGCCTTCGGAGCCAAGGTGATCGACTGCGGCACCATGGCGGAGATGACGCCGTGGATGAACGGCGCCGGTAGCTGGGAAGCGTGCGATGGCATGCTGCTTTGGCAGGATATTGTTTACGCGGAAGTGTGCGACCCGAAAACATGCCATCGCGTTCCCTACGGCAGTCGCGGCACCCCCGTGTACACCCATCTCGAGCGCACCTCGCAGCCGATGATCCGATTGTTGTCAGGTGACCTCACACACTGGGTAGACGAGCCAAACCCATGTGGGCGCACCTATCCGCGATTGCCAAAGGGGATCTACGGGCGCATCGACGACATGTTTACCATTCGGGGCGAGAACATCTACCCCAGTGCAATCGATGCGGTCCTCAACAAGCTACCCCACTATGGTGGTGAACATCGGATCATCATCTCGCGCGAGCACGCGATGGACGAGCTATTGGTGCAGATTGAGGGAAAGCCGGAGGTGTATGCTGGCGGTGAGCAGACTCAGACTGCGCTAAAGCAAAAGGCGGAAAACGATCTTAGGCGTACCCTGGGTGTGCGTGCCAAGGTTCAGGTCGTGCCGCTGGACTCGATGCCGCGCACAGATTTCAAGGCGCGTCGCGTGGTCGATGACCGCGATTTATTCAAGACCCTCAATAAAGCATTGGACGATTAGGTTATGTCCGCGCCAAAGCCGTTGCTGGAAACAGTCGCCAAGGTTCTCGACGGGCACATACGTACTATCTCTCGCCTGATCTCGCGTGCCGAGGCGGGTGAGCCGGAATGCCGTTCGCTACTGGCGGAGATCTATCGGCACACCGGACACGCTCACGTGATCGGGATCACCGGTGTACCCGGGAGCGGGAAATCGACGCTGGTGCGCGAGCTCGCACGTGCGGCTCGCAAGCGACAACGCAAAATAGGCATCATTGCTATCGACCCGTCGAGTCCCTATTCCGGGGGCTCGATCTTGGGCGACCGCATTCGGATGAACGAGCTTACCGGCGATCCAGGTATATTCATCCGCAGCATGGCGACCCGCGGCGTGCTCGGTGGGCTTGCCCGCGCTAGCCTTGATGCCGTGGATCTGCTCGATGCGGCAGGTTTCGATATGATCCTGCTGGAGACCGTCGGCGTCGGTCAGGACGAAGTCGATGTGGTCCAGGCGACACATACCACCGTGGTCGTATCGGCCCCGGGTCTCGGCGACGACGTTCAGGCGATAAAGGCAGGCATTCTCGAGATCGCCGATATTCACGTCGTCAGCAAATGCGATCGGGTGGATGCAAACAAGACGGTTGCAGACCTTAAAGGAATGCTTAATCTTGGTGTACGCTCCGGCAGCGCGACGGGCTGGCAACGGCCGGTGGTACGCACCTCGGCGGAAACTGGAGAAGGCATCGGCGAACTGCTTGTCGCTATTGAGCGTCACCGCGAACATCTCGAACAATCCGGAGAGGTAGCGAAACGTCGGCAACGTACCGCCGAGATGCGCATGTTGAAGACCGCCGAAGACATTCTACGCGTTCGATTCATCGGCCGGGGTGACGGCGCCGCAGCCGAGCTGCTCGAGCGCGTAATGGCACGCAATTTAGACCCGCACACGGCGGCGCTTCGTCTCATCGCCGCCCTCAATGAAGGTGAGAAGTCATGAGCCAACAGAGAAACGGTATCGATGCATCGACGCTGGCGCAGCTGAAACAGACGGTCACGAACTGGGAACGGACCGAACTTGCCTCATTTCTCGAGCGCCAACCAGAGAGCCAAGACAACTACCGTACGGCCTCGGGGCTAGCGCTCAAGCGCGTTTACACCGCGCTCGATAGTGCCGAGACACCGCCTGAAGACATTGGCTTGCCGGGGCGCTATCCCTTTAGCCGTGGCCCCTACCCCACCATGTACCGCGGGCGGCTATGGACCATGCGGCAGATCGCCGGCTTCGGGACCGGTGCAGACACCAACCAACGTTTCAAGTATCTCATTGCGCAGGGGCAAACCGGACTCTCGGTTGATTTCGACATGCCCACGTTGATGGGTTACGACTCCGATCACCCCATGAGCCTGGGCGAAGTCGGACGTGAAGGTGTCGCCATTGACGTTCTCGACGACATGGAGGCGCTCCTCGATGGGATCGACCTCACGAAAATCTCGGTGTCGATGACCATCAACCCAAGTGCTTGGATCCTGTTCGCCATGTACATCGCACTTGCCCAGAGCCGCGGTGACGACCTGCACAAGCTTTCCGGCACGATACAAAACGATATTCTCAAGGAGTACATCGCGCAAAAAGAATGGGTCTTTCCGGTGCAGCCTTCCGTGCGCATCGTGCGCGATACGATTACATACGCCGCGAAGCATATGCGGCGTTATAACCCCGTTAATATCTCTGGCTATCACATCTCCGAAGCCGGTGCGACGGCGGTGCAAGAAGCGGCGTTCACCCTCGCCAACGCCATCGCCTATATCGACGAAGTGGTTGAGGCGGGTGTCGACGTCGACGAGTTCGCGCCACGACTCTCGTTCTTCTTCGTTAGTCAGGCAGACTTCTTCGAGGAGATCGCCAAGTTCCGGGCAGTGCGACGTGTCTATGCCAAGATCATGCGAGAGCGCTTCGGTGCGGCTAAACCCGAGTCCATGCGACTTCGGTTTCACGCACAGACAGCAGCGGCCACATTAACCAAGCCACAGCACAAAGTTAATCTTATCCGCACAGCTTATCAGGCGCTGTCCGCCATCCTTGGCGGTGCCCAGAGCCTGCACACAAATGGTCTCGACGAGGCGTTCACCATCCCGACCGAGGAAGCGATGAAGCTTTCGTTACGCACCCAGCAGGTAATCGCTGATGAGACCAATATCACATCGGTGATCGATCCCTTGGGTGGGTCGTACTACGTGGAAACTCTGACGACCCAGATGGAAAAGGAGATCCTGAGCATTCTCGACAAGGTTGACGCGATGGGCGGTACCCTGAAGGGAATCGAGGACGGATGGTTTCAAAAAGAGATCGCCGACTCCGCTTACGACTTTGCCCAACGCAAGGCAAATGGCGAACGGCCAGTCATTGGTGTCAACAAGTACGTCGAGCCGGACGAGAAGATCGACATCGAAATTCACCCTCACGATCCGGCGACCGAGCAGCGCCAGGTTGAGAACCTAAAGTGGATCAAGCGGGAACGCGACAACGAGCGCGTTAGGAGATTGCTCGAGGAGCTCAAGGCCGTCGCCGGTAACGAGTCCGCCAACATCATGCCGGTCACGATCGAGCTCGTGAAGGCACGCGCCTCGATGGGCGACATCATCGAGACATTGAAAGGTATCTGGGGCACCTATCGCGAGACGCCCGTGATCTGAGCCAGGTTTGCTCACCATAGCATCTGAGCTGCGCCTTCAGGCCCAGGGCTCGATCGCATACTGCTCGATCGCCTCGGGTTCGAAATTGAACCCCAACCCTGGTCCTTCCGCTAATACGAGCTTTCCGTCTTTCATCTGCAGCTGTGTATCGATCAGCCGGCGGAAATTCAACACTTGATCGTCCGGGAAGAACTCAACGAAGGTCGCGTTCGGTGTGCTGGCGACCAGGTGAACGTGCAGGTCGTGGAACCAATGTGGGCATAACGTTATGCCGAAGCTTGCGGCGGTAGCGGCGATACGCCGGAACTCGGTGATGCCACCGCACACTGCCGCATCCGGTTGCAGGATAGCGGCTGCTCCTTTTTCTAAGAGCTCTTTGAACCGCCAACGACCGGCCTCGATTTCTCCAGTGGCTACGGGGATGATGGTCCGTTGAGCAAGACGTGCATGGTTGTCGACATCGTCGGGGCTGAAGGGCTCCTCGATCCAGTACGGGTCGTACTGCTCATACATGTTTATATACTGTAGCGCTGTAACGAGATCCGACCAGGCGTTGTTGGCATCAAGCATCAAGAGAACGTCGGCGCCTATCGCCGAGCGTGCCGCCGCGATCCGGACCTCTTCCTCCTTTAAGCCCAAACGTCCCACCTTTATTTTCACTGCTCGGAAACCCATCGCAACATGGGCGGCAAGCTCTTCGCCGAGCATCTTAGGCGTTTTTCCTTCCAGGTAATATCCGCCGCTCGCGTAAGCCGGCACGGCATCAGTTGTGTATGCACCAAGATACTTGTAAAGCGGTAAACCCGCCGCGCGCGCATTGCGGTCCCAGAGCGCCATATCGATGGCGCTTAGTGCCCGCATGACCGCGCCGGTACGACCGTGTAGCAGCGTCTCCTGATAGAGCTCTTGCCACAACCCCTCGACGCGATACGGATCCTGGCCCAATACTACCGGCGCAAGTAGCTCGCGCACCGCAAGCGTCACAAGCGTACCCGCGGTACTGCCGCAGTAGCAAAAGCCGATCCCCATGTGATCATCATCGCTTACCACCTCGACTAACGTGTAGTCCCGTGCCAGCACTTTGCGAGTCGCGAACGCGGTCGCATGATCGAGCGGTACGCGAAGCGTGCAGGCGCGTAGCGACGTTATTTTGTTCATCTGCGTCCCCTTCGTTTCGATGGTCGGTTGTAGTTCCTTATTATTTGACGAATTGGTTATGATACTAGCCCTGAGAACACCAGGAATGTGATGAAACTAACGCATGATAGAGAAAATTCGCAAGTCCGATTCGGAGTGGCGCGAACAGCTCACGCCAGAGCAGTACCGGGTGACGCGCGAGAGAGGAACCGAGAAGCGCTTTTCGGGGGAGTACAATGACTGCAAGACCCCCGGCGTCTACCACTGCATCTGTTGTGGCGCAGAGCTGTTCAGCGCCGAGACTAAGTTTGACTCAGAGACGGGGTGGCCGAGCTTCTGGGAGCCGATCTCAGAGGATGCGATTGCAACCCAGGCCGATAACAGATTCGGCACGGATCTGACCGAGGTGTTGTGCCCGCGATGTGACGCCCACCTGGGGCACGTGTTCGGCGACGGCCCGGAGCCGACCGGTCAACGATACTGCATCAATTCAGTCGCACTGAAGCTCGCCGACAAGAAATAAGCTAATTGCCGGATAAAACAAGGAAATCCGGGTCCGACAACGTGGACTGACCGTTCGTAGCCCTCGTCTTTCCCACTGGTGCCCCGGGGTCGCATGCTGAGGCCATTTGCCGCAGGCAGACACGTTATTGCCAAGTCCACGCGGACCCATTAGCATTCACTAGCGTCACAGTATCGCCGCTCGACGAAACTAACAAGCGGCGAGATCATTTCTGCTTTTGCACCTAAGGATCAACGGAGGAGACTAACCATGAAAGTAATTCGCATCGGACTCGCGGCTGTCTTCGCAGCCGCTATGGCGCTGGGGTTGCCTTTGGATTCCGCAGACGCCAAAGAGCAAATTAAAGTCGGCTTCATCGGACCCCTCAGCGGAGGCACGTCCTCCAATGGAATCGGCGGGCGTAACTCGGCAGACTTGGCCGTACGACTGCGCAACGCCGACCCCAAGGCCAAGTACGAGTACGAACTAGTCGTTCTGGACGATGAATGCAAGCCGGACAAGGGTGTTCAGGTAGCGACCAAGCTGAGCGCAGACAAGGGGGTGATTGCCGCCGCCACCCACTATTGCTCGGCGGTTGCGATTGCCACCGTCGATGTGTACCACAAGTTTGGCCTGCCGATCATCGTGTGGGGCGCAGTGCTGCCCGATATTACCTATGGGAACAACTACGAGGAGGTACACCGCGTTAATGGAACGATGATCAATCAGAACGAAACGGCGGCCAAGTTCATGACAGGCCTCGGGTACAAGACCTGGGCTGTCATCCATGACACCACCGACTACGGCAAAGGTCACAACAAATACTTCAGCCAGTATCTGAATAAGAGCGGCGGCAAGATCGTAGGCACCTTCGGCGTCACTGCTGACCAACAAGACTTCACGGCCGAGCTCACCAAAATCAAGTCGCTTAACCCGGATGTTCTCTATTTTGGCGGCCTGACCCCGATTGGTGTGCGCATCCGCGCTCAGATGGACAAACTGGGGCTCAAATCGCAGTTCGAGGGCACGTCTGGCATTGTCTCCGAAGCTTTCATCGAGGGCACCGGCCCGCTCGCGGAAGGTGTCGTGGCGTTTCGTGAAGGCGCGTATCCCGAGAAGCTGCCGGGCGGCAAGTACTTCCTCGAACAGTACGGCAAACAAAACTATGCCGAGGGGCCAGAGGCCTATGGCGCTTTTGCATTCGCCGCCATGACCTTGATCCTTGACACCATCGAGGAGCACGGACCCAACCGGAAGAAGGTCCGTAAAGCGCTTAATCAGGTGACAGGTCGGGATTCAATCATCGGCGAGATCAGTTTCGACGATCATGGCCAAAACTCGATCGCGCTGATCAGCAAATACGTGGTCCAGGACGGTAAGTGGACACTTTGGGAGGAGAGCGACTACGCCGCCGGCAAGCGTAAGCTGAAGCGTAGATAATACCGACCGGAGCGAGTCAGACAGGCGACCGGATTAACATCCGGTCGCCTGTCCGTCATACCTTTCCCGAACGACAGCTGGATCAAGAGGAGTTCTTATGGATGCTGGTCTATTGGGCCAGTATGTCATGAACGGCCTGATGCTAGGCATGATGTACGCCCTAGTGGCCGTCGGCTTCACGCTGTTCTTCGGCGTGCTAGACGTGATCAACTTCTCGCACGGCGATGTCCTGGCAGTCGGCGCGTTCACCGGTCTCGCCACGTATCTGGGGCTAAATGAGCTAGGCATTGCCTGGGCGCCAGCACTCGTAGCAAGTGTGCTGTTGGCGGCGATCATCTGCATGGCATCGCTGGGTGCAATAATAGCCAGATACCTAGTACTGCCACTCAAGTCCGCACCAGCCCTGAACACCCTGTTGCTCACGCTGATGGTGGGCATCGTGCTGCACGAGGCGATCCGCCTGTTTTACCCGCGAGGGGCCAACCCCCAACGGTTCCCGCCGCTTCTGCCCACAGAGGCGTATACGTTCGGGAATTTCACGTTGCGAGTTGACAACACACTGATGTTGTTGGCCGGGCTCATCGTCATCATCGGAGTTTATCTGGTAATCAATAAAACCAAGCTCGGTCTCGCCATTCGCGCCGTCGCCCAGGACGAGGAAACGGCCAAGATCATGGGTATCAACTTTACGCGTATCGTCCTGATCACATTCGCCCTCGGCTCGGGCCTCGCCGCCTTCGCCGGCATCATGCACGGGCTCTATTACAACGAGATCAATTTCAGCATGGGCCTGCTGCTCGGCGTCATCGGCTTTAGCTCGGCGATCGTCGGTGGTCTCGGCAACATCTACGGCGCCATCATCGGTGGCTTCCTGTTCGCCACCTTACAGACGATCGGCGCCCTTGCGCTCCCCTTTGCCAGCGCCTACAAGGATGTGTTTGCGTTCGGCGTGGTGATCTTAATCATGGCGTGGCGACCGACCGGCCTGATCAGCGAAAGGGTTAGCGAGCGAGTCTAGGCGGATGCCGGGCGTGTTCTCACGGCTCACCCCTCTGCTGCCCGGCATCGTGAGCGCCGCGGCGGTGACGATCTACCTGATACTGCTGCTCAAGGTGGAATCACAGGCTGGCATCGCCGCCCTGCTCGTTGCGGGGGCGATTGTAGTTTTCGTTGCCGCCAGATTTGGCGTCATGACTCGCATCGGGCATAGCTTTGTCGATCGTGAAAACAGCTTCAACCTGCTCATTGTTATAGCAGTTCTGGTGCTGTCCGGTTTCTTTTACGACGACCATTTCGCCTTGTTACTCATCGCGACCGTCATCATCTGGGTCATCGCTGCGTTGGGGTTGAACATTCAGTTCGGCTATGTCGGCATGCTCAATTTCGCTGGCGCGGCGTTCTTCGGCATCGGCTGCTATACGGCTGCTGTGCTCACCAAGAACACACCGGTGCCACATCTCTTGATACTCATCGCCGGCGGCGTCATGGCGGCCATCATCGGCTCGCTGCTGATCCTGCCGGTTCTGCGCACGCGCGGTCACTATTCCGCTGTCATAACGATTGCCTTCGTCCTGCTGTTCAAGATCTTCCTCGAAGTAAATGACGTGCTGGGTGGACCGCAGGGCCTTCGCGTCGATGGCATGAACGTGCTCGGTTGGGAGTTCAACAACAATATCGAAATCGGCGATGATTTCGAAGCGTCGTTTTATTTGAATTACATTGCCGTCGGCCTCGTGCTCCTGGCGCTGACCTTCAGCTTCGTCAGACGGCTGGAGCGTTCATGGGTCGGTCTCAATCTCGACGCTATTCGCCTTGACGAGACAGCCGCGAAATGTTTCGGTCTTAATCTGATCCGCTGGAAGATCACCGCGTTCACGCTAGGCAATTTTCTCACTGGCATGGCCGGTGCGCTCTATGCCATGATGATCGGATTCATCGCCCCCACCAACTTCACCTTCGGTGACTCGTTGATCCTGGTTTCTATTATCCTCCTAGGCGGGATGGGAAGTCCGTGGGGACTGGTGGTGGCAACCACAATCCTCATCATCGTGCCGGAAAAGCTACAGGCCATCCAGGAGTACCGCTTCTTGCTGTTCGGCGCGCTAGTCATCCTGATGCTCCTGTTCCGCCCCGAGGGGCTATTACCGCGGCCGCTCAGGACATACTTTCCCGGATGGCAACCGAAGTGAACGGCGCGGCGCCGAGTCTGCTCGTCTCCCGCGACCTAACGAAACGGTTTGGCGGTTTGGTCGCCGTGGACACGTTGAATCTCGAGGCCCGACGTAATGAGATCCTCGGCCTGATCGGCCCTAATGGGTCTGGCAAAACGACCTTTTTCAATGTGATGACCGGCATCTACCCCACAGACGAAGGCCAGATCACGTTTGACGGCAACGACATCACCAATCTGTCGGCGCAAGCGGTCTACCGGGCTGGGATCGCCCGCACGTTTCAACGCTCGCGCCTGTCTCTACCCCTGTCAATCTTCGACAACATCATGATCGGCAACCATATGCGACTCGACCAGGGCGTATGGTTTAACCTCATCCGGCGCAAAGCCTTCAAACAACAGCTTGAAGAGAATTTGGAGCAGGCGCGAGAATTGGTGAGGGTGTTCGACCCGCCATTGGCCGACCGCATGTTAGAGCCGGTAGGTGGGTTTCCGATGATCGACCGCCGGCGGATCGAGATCTGCCGTGCGCTCATCAGTCGGCCAAAGCTGCTGCTGCTTGACGAGCCATCGGCCGGCATGACCCGTGAAGAGACGACGGAACTGATGGACGACATTCTCGAGGTCAAGGACCGCTTCGAGGATCTGACCATCATCATTATCGAGCATGAAATGGGCGTGATCGAGCGCATCACCAACAGCTGTGTCGTTCTGAACTTCGGCCGCAAGATCTGCGAGGGGGTCTATCAAGAAGTAGCGGCCGATAGGTTGGTGCAAGAGGCTTACTTAGGAATGAAATGAACGCGGAAGATCAAAACGGGCTGATCGTCGAAAGCGTTTACACCGCTTACGACAAGGCCGATGTCCTTGAAGATGTTTCACTGAAAGCGAATAGCGGCAAGATCACGTGTCTTCTGGGTTCCAACGGCTCCGGCAAATCGACGTTGATCCGTTCCATCTTGGGGCTCACACAACCGAACCGGGGCCACATCGTCTTCGACGGGACTGAGCTCACTGGCCTGCCCACACACAAGGTGATCGCTGCCGGGGTCGCCTGTATCCCCGAGGGCCGTAAGGTCTTCCCCAAGCTGACGGTGGAGGAGAACCTTCGATTGGGCGGCTATCAGGAAAGCTCGGAGGAGGTCCTTGGCCAACGCCTTGAGCAGGTCTACGAGACCTTTCCGGTGCTCAAGGAACGCAAGGAACAGACTGCGGGCACCATGTCCGGCGGTGAGCAAGCCATGATCTCGATCGGCCGGGGCTTGATGAGCGCGCCCAAGCTGCTGCTACTCGACGAACCGTCTCTGGGGTTGTCACCGATCCTGGTGCAGGAGAACTTCAACATCGTCCGGCGCATCAATGAGCAAGGCATCACTGTCTTTCTCGTCGAACAGAATGTGCATCAAACGCTGGCGATCGCCGATTACGGCTATGTCCTGTCGAAGGGTAGGGTTGTCGCCGCGGGCACGTCCGAGGAACTGAGCCGGACAGAGGAAGTTCATCAGGCCTATTTTGGTTGAGGGAAACTGCTAAGGAGACTGTGCATGAGCGGCACGGCATCGGCAATCGAACTGACCCGGGAACTGATCCGCGTTAACACTGTGAATCCACCGGGCAACGAGCGGGCCTGCGCTGAATACCTAGGACGCATGCTGGAGGGTGCGGGGTTTTCGGTTAGCTATCACGAGTTCGCTGACAGTCGTACGAGCCTCGTCGCTCGCATCGGGGGAGCCACAGATAAGCCGCCGCTTTGTTTCACCGGCCATCTGGATACCGTGCCGCTTGGCGCGATGCCTTGGTCCGTGGACCCATTCGCCGCGGACACTGACGGTGGCAGGCTCTACGGGCGTGGGTCGACCGACATGAAAAGCGGGGTAGCCGCATTTGTCACAGCCGTGCTGCAGCTAGCCTCTAAACTGGGACGCAGCCCCGGTGTCGTGCTGGTGATTACCGCGGCGGAGGAGACAGGTAGCGAGGGTGCCTATCACCTGGCGGGCCTGGCAGATGTTCTCGGCCGGGCCGGTGCCATTGTCGTCGCGGAGCCCACGGCTAATTATCCCTTTGTCGGACACAAGGGCGCATTGTGGCTAAAGGCTCTGACACAGGGTGTGACCGCGCACGGAGCCATGCCCGAACGCGGCGTCAATGCGATCTACAAAGCTGCTCATGCTATCACGAAGCTCGAGCGTTTTAACTTCAACGTGTCTGCGCATCAAGTCTTGGGTCCACCCACCATCAATATCGGCACCGTACACGGGGGCATGAACATCAACTCAGTCCCTGACCGGACGGAAATCAGTATTGATATCCGCACCGTCCCAAGCCAAGACCACAATGCTGTACGAAAGCGTCTGGAGGATTACCTCGGCGCCGAAGTTGAGATCTCGCCTATCGTGGACGTGGGCAGTGTGTGGACTGATCCCACCGATGCTTGGGTACAGGAGGTGTTCGACATTATGGCATCAGTGCTGGACGAAGCTATGGAGACGCGAAGCGCAAGTTATTTCACCGACGCCGCCGCGCTAAAACCGGCTTACGGCGGGCCGCCTACCGTGATCCTCGGGCCCGGCGAGCCCGCGTTGGCTCATCAGACTGATGAGTACTGTGTCGTGCACCGAATCGAGCAAGCGGTCGAGGCTAACATGCTAATCACGAAACGGTGGTGTGAGCTGTGATCTCGCCGTGTGCAATGTCCCGCTTATAGAGTATCTTGGTTTCTTTTTGTTTCAAAAGGGTAACGTCGAAATGTCAAACACGATAAACAAAGCGGCAAATAGATGAACAGTGAGACTCTTTACCGTGGTTATGACCGGACCGCATTAGACACTCAGTACAACGCGCGTGCCGCGGTGCCAGAGCATGTGCAAATCGTTGAACGCTGGGAGCACGACGGGGTTCAGGTTTGCCATGAGTTCGGTCCTCACCTCGACCTTGCCTACGGCGCCAGCGCACCCGAGCGTCTTGATTTATTTCCTGTCAGCACCGCCGAGTCGAGTCCAGTTCAAGTCTTCTTTCACGGCGGCTACTGGATGGGCCGAGACAAAAGTACTTTTCGATTTCTTGCCCGGACATTTGTCCCGGCTGGCGCGGTGTTCATTACCGTCAATTACGGTCTCATCCCCACCGTCGACATGGACGAGCTTGTGCGTCAGTGCCGCGCGGCGATGATGTGGGTTTATAAGAATGTAGCGAAGTACGGTGGAGATCCGGGACGCATTTTTGTTTCCGGGCATTCGGCAGGCGGCCACATCGTAGCGATGCTGATGGCAACCGACTGGTCGGCATTCGCCGGACTGCCGGGAGACTTGATAAAAGCTGGATGTTCGGTCAGCGGCCTTTTTGAGCTTGAGCCCATGCGTCTGTGCTACCTGCACGATACCCTCAACCTTGATGCTGATCAGGTGGCTCGCAACAGCCCGATACGGCTTGCGCCGTTCTCGCGTGAACCGCTGATCATTGCCGTCGGCGGCGCCGAAAGCGACGAGTTCCGTCGTCAAAGTGTGGAATTGGGTGCCACCTGGAACCAAAGAGGCGCCTCATGTCAGGTTATGGAGCGCCCTGGCCTGAATCATTACACAATCGTAGAGGAATTTGCGGACCGCGCTCGTCCCCTGGGGCAAGCCGTGATGTCGCAGATGGGGATGGTCTAAGCAAGTGCTGCTATGAGTTTATCGTTCGACCTATTCTGGTCCTTTCGTAGCCCGTACTGTTATCTCGCACTTCCTCGCATCCTCGAAATAAATAAGAAATACGAAGTCGAGGTAAACGTACGGCCGATATATCCGATGGCCGTGCGTTCCCCCGACTTCTTCAAGAACGTGAACCCCAACTACAGGCACTACCACCTTCTCGACTCCGATCGCGTAGCCGAGTACCTCGGCATCCCTTATAGACGACCTATACCTGACCCGATCGTTCAGGACATGGAAACGAGTGAAATTTCCCCGAATCAACCATACATTTACCGACTCACGCGACTCGGTATGGCGGCAGCCCTTGCCGGTGGTGGTCTGTCATTCCTCGACCACGTGTCACGACTCCTCTGGGACGGCACAGTGGATGGATGGGATAGAGGGACACATTTAGCGGATGCAGTCGCGCGGGCGGGCCTGGATCTTGATGTTCTCGACCGGGATATTGCCGCCGATCCCACCGAATACGACGCCTTTATCGAAGAAAACCAAAATGCGCTGGCCGCAGCTGGCCACTGGGGAGTGCCGACCACGGTGTTTAACGGGGAACCTTTCTTCGGGCAAGACCGCGTCGAGTTCCTCTTGTGGAGGATGAAACAACAGGGCTTGCGCAAACGGAATAATGGCTGAGATCTTCGGTAATGGAAAAGTTCACACCCGAGTATTTCGACAGCAAGCAATACACGAAAACGCAGATTGCGAAGTACGAATCGATATACGGGCGAAACTTCATAAGCCCGGGTGGAGAACGCACGTCGACGGCGTTTCTCAAACGGCTCGGACTCAAGCGTGGCATGCGCGTCCTGGATATCGGCTGTGGCATAGGCGGAAGTGCATTTCAGATGGCAAGAAAATACGGAGTTGGTGTTGATGCCATCGATATCTCTCGCAACATGATCGAGATCGGCCATGCGCGATGCAAGGAAGAGGGCCTTGAAGATCAGGTCAGGTTATTCCATGGCGATTGTCTGGAGATGGATTACGACAGGACGTATGACGCCGTCCATAGCCGTGACGTATTCCTTCACATTCACGACAAGAACCGCCTGTTTTCGTTGATTCAAAAGCTGCTCTTGCCAAAAGGCATTCTGGCTTTCACGGATTACTGTTGTGGGAAGGAACCAGCAAGTCGTGAGTTTAACGAGTATGTCGAAGAACGCGGCTACTGCTTGCATACCGTTGATGAATACCGGCGCTTGTTAGAACAGGCGGGGTTTGTACAGATTCAGGTGGAAGACAGGACCGATCAATTCATTGAGATCCATCAGAGAGAGCTTGCCAATCTGTCCAAAGATACGCCCGGGGCCGAGGACGCCGATGACCTGACAAGCGGCTGGACCGCTAAGATTCAGCGGGCGCAAGAGGGAGAGCAGCGTTGGGGGTGGTTTATGGCAAGAAAACCAGTAGCGAGAGACGGGTAGCGAGTAGCTAGTGGCCGCAGTCCTGGGCATTTTGCCGGCTCATGTCGACATTGTCGGTCCCGTTACCCTCGGCGACAGTTCATTCGACATCGACCCTCCGCTTCTGGTTCTCGCAGCGCTCGTGCTCGCGCTCGGCGGCGTAGTCAAGGGCTCCATCGGCGTCGGTTTACCCGTCGTAGTCATCGCGGTGCTATCGCATTTCCTGCCAGCACCGATCGCGCTGGCGCTGGTGACGTTCCCGATTCTGCTGACAAACCTTTGGCAAGCAATACATGCGGGCAGATTGATGGAACCCCTCAAGCGCTTCTGGCCGATGATCGGCTGTCTGATCCTGTTCATCTGGATCAGCGCCAGGCTTGTCGTAAGCCTGGATCCCCGCGTCCTTTATGCCATGATCGGCGCAACCGTAACGTCTTTCGCGATAACCAATTACTTGAAGATTGTGTGGACTGTGCGACCATCGTCGGAGAAATGGGCCGCACCGTTGGCGGGCAGTATCGGTGGTTTCCTCGGTGGCATCTCCACCATATGGGGACCACCGATGATGATGTATTTCATCATGCTACGTTTGCCCAAGGAAGCATACATTCAAGCGGTTGGGCTGATTTGGTTCATCGCCTCAATACCGCTGGTGATTGCCTACATCCACCACGGTATCCTAACGGCGCAGACAGCGCCGCTTTCCCTGCTTGCATGCATTCCCGGCTTCGCGGGACTCGCCGTTGGACAGATGCTGCGCAAGCGAATCAATCAGGAGATGTTCCGCAAGGTGTTGCTGCTTTTTCTGTTCGTTATCGGCCTGAACTTAATCCGAAGATCAATTTTTTAACAAAGTTACAAGTGGCAAGTAACAAGTATCAAGGAAAAGGACAAAGGTTTCACTTGCCACTTCGAACTTGTTACTTCCTACTTTGACCTATCTCCCGCAACTTCATCCGCTAACAGCGCTAAGCAGCACCAGAACGGTCACAAGAATGATCTACCAGCGGTGCTTGACCACCAGTTCCCGAAGGCGATCTCCAACCTGTGCAACAAAGCTTGCATTTTATGGATGCTGGAATTCTCGGGGCTGTGGATGGCTAATTACCCGGTGGCGAGAGGTGCGGCAAAGTGCCTACTCCGTTTTGTAACCCTGAACCTTCAGACTTGTTATCGTTCCTGCGATTTTTTTTGCCTCTTCAGCACTTATTTTTTCATCCTCAATGATTGCTTTTGCCGTTGGATCATTGATCAAGCAGTCAAAGGGAAACGGTGTCTCAGCAACTACCTTTATGCCCTGGAATCCAGCTGCTTCTATGCAACTTAAGTATTGATCTCTGATCATTGCACCGGATATACAGCTTATGTATGCTTCAATGGAACCTTTTATGAAGGCGGGCAGTTCTTTTGTCAGAACTATATCGGAAATCATTATTCGACCGTCTGGTCTCAATACCCTGAATGTCTCCTGGAAAACTCTTTTCTTGTCAGGCGAGAGATTAATGACGCAGTTTGATATGACGACATCAATGGATTTGTCGGCAACGGGAAGGTTTTCTATTTCACCCAGTCGGAATTCCACATTTTCATAACCTGCCTTTTTGGCATTTCTTCTCGCCTTTTCCACCATTTCGGGGGTCATGTCGACCCCGATCACCTTTCCTATTTTGCCAACTTTCTGAGCGGCGAGAAAGCAGTCAAAACCCGCGCCTGATCCCAGATCGAGAACAGTCTCACCGTCTTGCAAAGAAGCGAGTGCCACTGGGTTGCCGCATCCGAGGCCCAAATTGGCCCCTTCCGGAACTGACCTGAGCTCATTCTCCGAGTAACCTATGGAACTGCCTAAGCCTTCTGCCAGGCCAGCTTTACCACAGACCGCAGACCCTGGCGGGCAACAGGTATTTTCTCGGTTTGCTATCTTTGCATAACCCTCTCTTACGGCTCTCTTGATATCAAGTTTGTTTATCAAATGTTCAGGCCTCTCTGTCTTTCTCTCAGAAGTTGTCTCACTTTCCGAAATTGTCGGTATTACTACGCGTGGGGGTGCACGCTTCGCAAACGCGCACCGAATCTACGGATGAAGTTGGCGATCATCAACAGGATGATGCCCAGCAGGATGGACGCCCCAGCCACTAGCCACCCGAGAACCTTAGGCTCAATGAGGATCAACACGCCCACGACAACCAGCAGCGCACCTGGAAGCATCAGCAGAAAACCGGAAGGTGACTTCGCCGTCATTCCCATGCACACGTTGGCCATCGGACACATTGCCATCGCACCTGCGCCTTCCTTCATTCGTCGCATCATCCGCACGTCCGTCACCGTGGGGTCCGCAGCTTGTTTCGTGCTCTGTTCGACCATGGAGTCACCTCCTATCCGCTAGGAGTGATTAAGAGATTAGATAGCGCCAGAACTAGAACTTCGGTCACGGCCGTGTAGCTTTACGGGGTCACCCCAGACTGCATTGCCCGCAGCATCGTTTCCATTGGACACAGACCGGAAATCGTTACATAAAGGCCCATGACTGGGAAAAGCGCCGCAATAATAAATGTCCAGATTGCCAGCACTTGGCCAAATGTACGAACACCGCCTTCTCCCTTCGTGGAAGCAAAAAGAACAAAATAGCCTATTACTATCCAAGCCGTGGCTGGTATAAAACTAAAAAAGAAGCACATTGCCATTACCTTTCATTATTTAAGGATCGAGTGTACTAGCCAGGCTTCCCGCCATCACGTAGCGTGAAGATCTCCCGCGGCGTACTCACGCCGCGCAGCTCGTGACGTCCAAGGGAAACCAGTTCCCCAGGAATGCAGTGCTCGAATTCGGCCGAGATCAATATGGACTTATTCAGCGGCTTGCACAGGCCCTCCAGTCGTGCGGCCTCGTTGGCGGCAGCACCAACGACAGTGAACTCAAGCCGCCCGGGCACGCCGATGTTGCCGTACATGACGTCGCCCATGTGAAGACCCAGTCCAAAGTGAAGCGGGGGTTCGCCCTTTTGCGCACGCGTGCGGTTGAGCGTCTCCATCCTGGCCCGCGCGTCGACCGCTGCCGCTAGTGCGGCGCGGCAGGCGGCTTCGGTGTCGCAACAACCCTGCTCAACGTCGGTGGAGACCGCGCCGGTCGGGAAGATCGCGAGCGCCGCATCGCCCATGAAGCGCAGCACTTCACCGCCGTGATCCAGAACCGCCCCTGCCGTGCAGTCGAAGAAATCATTCAGGATAGCGAGAAAGGCCTCGCGCGACATGGCCTCCGCCATGCGCGTCGAGTCCCGCAGGTCACAGAACCAGATCGCCGCGTGAATATCCTCGCCGTCGCCGCGCTCGATCAGCCCGTTAAGGACTCGCTCACCCGTATGCCTGCCGAGATAGGTGTTTAATAGCGTCTTGGCGGTGTGGCGTAAGGTATGCACCTCTAACAGACGCGCCAGCAACGGCAACATTTCATACAGCTCTCGTAGCTCCGACGTCATGAATCCACCAGGCCTGTCCGACGCAAAGGCGATAGCGTTGGTCTGATCGCCAGAGAATGGGAGCGGCATGGCCACATAATCGGTAGCACCCTCCGTGCGAAGTTTCTGGAAAATCGGGAAATCTAGCTTGATGCCAGGAACGTCCAGTCGCCGACGGACGCCCGCAAGAGTGCCGTCTAAAATCGCGGCCATGGGGCTGTCCGGATAGTGCAAAGTCTGCAGACGGTCGTGGAGCGGCGCGAGCTCCTCGGTAAGACCAGAATCCCTTCGCCACACATACCTGACCCCGATCACTTGGGGATGCAGCGTACGGATCAGGCATACCAGGCGCCACAGGGGAAGCCCCGCCTCCACCAACCGTCTGGCCAGCCGCTCCACGAGCTCCGACGGATTGGTAATGTACGACCCCTCAGTCAGCAACCATGCCACGAAGGGGTTGGCGCACCAGGACATACCGACATCGCACATCGAAGGCGGTCTCGGTTGGGCTGCTGTCGCCATAGCGGGTCTCGCTACTCTCCCTTCAACACACGCGGCAATGTTCGAGCCATCTGTCTACGAAACGTGACATCCACACTTTTCCATCATTTGCTTCATCTTCTCGACGTCCGGCATTCCTTCCTGGCCGCAGAACTGTTTCATCATGGCCGTTTCATCTTCGCTAAATTCCTTCTTCCCACAGCTCTCCATGAACTGCTTCATCTTCTCGAAATCCGGTTTTCCTTCCGCGGTGCAACACTGTTTCATCATCTCGTGCATCATCGTTAGAACCCTCCTTTAGGGTTGAACCCGTGCCGGTAAGGGGCAGGGTGGATCTGACAAAGGGCACACACCAGCCCGGCATGCACCCGCCTTGGGCGCCCGGTTGGCTGTTAAACGACTTCTTCCTCCATCAGGCCGACCCGGCGTTCCACGTGAGAGATCGCCTTGTCCTTGATAAAGGCGGCCAGTTTCACGATCTCCGCGATGTCGTCTTGCGAAAGGCCAACGGTCTCGGCCGCGGCGAGATACTTCTCAAGGGTCGTAACACAGTTCACGCCGAAGGCCGCGCCGATGGATACCAACACTTGCATGCGGTTGGTCTCTTCGGTGGGTGTGGGGTCGCTGTCCTGCTCAGCTTCGCCCAGCCGCGTGAGTGCGTGCGCCTGCATGATCTGCGTGGCGCGCTCCCGCACGGCGACAGCGTCGGCCACGGCCTGCTTGATTTCCTCGTCCGAGGCGCCGGCCTTGCGCACCGCCTTAAGGTGATAATTCGTGCAGGGCTTGCATCCGGCGGCCACCGAGATGCCGACGGCCGTTAGCTCCTTTTGCTTTACAGTAATAGGCATCGTAACCTCCCGGGTTTGGAACGGGGATTCTCGTAACATAGCGTTGGGCCGGACGCATTGATCTGAATCATATTTTCAAGAGATTGCCGCAAGAGGCCCGCAAGCGAGCAGACACGGCACCGAAGTTGGCGTCTTATATAGATCTTTTCTAACTAGCAGGGTGTCCTCGACCCCGCCTTCTCAACTGCCGATGCGCCTTTGCCCATCGCCCGCAACTTCATCCGGCCGCAGCGTCAGAAGTACTAGCAGCCCTAACGCCATCACCACCCCCATCGAGGCGAAGGCCAGACCCCACCCGAGGACGCTGTCGCCGCCGGCGAGGTCCAAGATCCATCCAAAGGCGAGTGGACCCAGGAAAGCGAACGCAAAACCGAGCGTCGAGTGCATTGCCATCGTCGCGCCCCGGTAACCGGGTGTGGCAGTACCGATAGCGCCGGCAGTGACAGCGGCCGATTCGCCGGCCACCGTGATACCGTGAACCAGACACAACATGGCCACCAACGTGTAAGACAACGCCGACGTAAAACCGATAACACCACACAGGAGAGCGGAAGTCAGCATGACGAAGAATATCAACCGGCGACGGCCGAAGCGCATCGCCAGTTCGTTACCCGTAATGCTGGCCCAGACGCCGAGCAGCGTCATCACCGTGGCGATGACGGTCGGACTCATCACGCCGACATCGATCCCGTGTCGCGCCTGTGAAAAAACCAATAAGGCGACTACCCAGGATCGCAGGCCAAACAATTCCCAGTTGTGCGCGGCGTAACACAGCGTGTAGGCCAACGTGGACCGGTTACGCAGTACAGGTTTAATGTCGAACAAGGCTCTGTCAGGTGTGGTCAAATGGTGTGGCTCGCTGGGTGCAAGCGTTCTAGTGACCAAAACAAAAGCTACCACCGAACCAATCGCCGCGATGCCAAACGCCCACTGCCATCCTAGCCAGGCGGCGATCGTACCCGACATCAGAAAAGATAGCGCCATCCCGATGCCGAAGCTCGAGGTGTAAAATGCCACAGCGCGTGGCTGCGTTGGGCCCTCGATACGATCACTCAAGGCCTTAAGGCCCGGCATGTAGGTCCCGGCGAGACTCACGCCCGCTACACCCCGGAACAACATCGCAGTCCAGAAACCTTCGGCGAACAGCGCAAAGCCAAGCGAAGCGGCTACCCCGAGTGCTGTCGACATCAGGTAAATGCGTCGTGGGTCCACACGGTCAGTCAGGCTAACTAAGAGTGGCACCGCGCCCGCATAACCGCCCAAGTAGATCGCGGAAATCCAGCCAGCCTGGGTGTTAGTCAGCTGCCACTCAGTGACGAAAGTGGGCAACAGTGCAGCGAACGTCGCAGCACCGAGCATGCCGAGCACTTCGGCGCTACACATAGCCGCGACCAGGCGAACAGGTGACATCAAAACTCCAGATTCAAGCTACAAGATTCAAGATACAAGGACTGAAAATAAGATTCAGTATACAAGTATCTGCTTGTAGCTCTTACCAAGGCAAGTTCAGAAGCCAGACACACTAAGTCTTTGTATCTTGAATCCGATTTTTCTTGTATCTTCTCGCTGGTATCTTGCAACTAACTTAAAGGGAGAAAACATATGCCGTCAGAAATGTTCGAAACCGGTCGTAAGATCCGTACCGACGTGCTCGGCGAAGAACGGGTCAAAAAAGTGCTGGACCAAGCTGACGATTTTAATCGCGACTTTCAACAGTTGATCACTGAGTACTGTTGGGGTTTTTGTTGGAGCCGGAAAGGTTTGAGTCATAAACAGCGTAGCCTGCTGAATCTCGGTATGCTGGCAGCGCTGAACCGCGCACCGGAGTTCGAGCTCCATTTCCGCGGTGCATTTAAGAACGGCCTGACGCTCGATGAGCTACAGGATGCCCTCATCCAGATTGCGATCTATTGCGGCGTGCCGGCTGGTGTCGAAGCATTCAAGATCGCCAACAAGGTCATCGCCGAAATGAAGCAATCGGGCGAACTCGTGACCACCTAGCTCTGTGACGGCACTGCGTGAGCACGAACTTGTAGAGCTTGGTCTCCCAAAGGAATAGGGCGCCTCGGAGAACATCGCCTGCCCTCAGTGGCCCGGCTTTAGCGTCGAAACATTGTTTCGAATGGAGGTACCCATGAAGGAAGTAGGACGGGCGATAACGGGTCAATACGGACAAAACGATCTGATATCAAAGATCGTCGTCGCACTCCAGAACGCCGGCAAAAACATCGACGCTCTTACGACAGACGACATCGCGCCATTTGATGAGTTCCACTTCGGTGGACGAGACCACTGTCTCCACATGAGGAGAAGAGCGAACTTTGACATCGCTGGGCTATTGATTCTGTGCGTGTTTTTCACAGGATGTGAAAATACCACATCTCCCCAGATTGACGCAGTTCAAAGTGCGACAAACCGATCTGCAAGATATCTTGCGAAAAATACTAAAGAAGATGGAATGTTCGAGTATCGCATCAATATGGATCCCACTATTGAGGTGAAGGAGAGATATAACGTCTTACGACACGCTGGCACCATATACGCGATGTCTATGTATTATCAGTTACAGCCTGATGACAACATGCGGTCGGCTATAGAACGAGCAGGCAGATACCTCCGAGATGAGTCCATACATCCCATATCGGGGAAGGATAATATGCTAGCCGTCTGGTCAGAACCTGATGTCAATCGAAGCGGCAAACCACTCCAGGCAAAACTCGGTGGTACTGGCCTCGGTCTTGTGGCTCTATTGAGTTTAGAGAATATTCACCCTGGATTCACACCACTCTCTGACCTTCAAGCACTTGGCCAATTCATAGTCTATATGCAGAAAGAAGACGGGAGTTTCTATTCCAAGTATATTCCTTCGATGGGAGGGCGTTGGGATAAATGGCAATCACTATATTACCCAGGTGAAGCCGCATTGGGATTGCTCATGCTTTACGAAAAGGATGCCTCAGACGTTTGGATCGAGCCGGCTGCCAAGGCTCTAGCGTATATGGCTCGCAGTCGTGAGAATAGAACTAATATACCTGCTGACCATTGGGCACTCTTGGCTACCGAAAAGATGCTATCCCTTGAGAATAACGATAAGCTGCCTGTATCAAGGGAATTGCTGATAAACCATGCAATCCAGATCTGTGACACTATACTTCAAAGTCAAACCGAAAATCCTGAACGACCTGAGTATGACGGTGGATTCTCCGAAGATGGTAGAACAACTCCTACAGCTACACGTTTGGAGGGGTTGCAAGCGGCTCTTTCTTTTCTCCCTCCCGACCATGAGATACGGAAGCGTATTGATTCCGCTGTACCTCGCGGAATATCCTTCTTGCTTCGGGCACAAATAAGTGAAGGAGAATTTATCGGGGCATTCCCGCGAGCAGTAGACAAAATGGATCACGATATTCCAAATGCAGACAAGTTTAATCGCCGCGCAACTGAAGTACGGATTGATTACGTACAACACGCTTTAAGTGCGATGATCCAATATTTACATCTGATGAATGACAAGAAATAGTGAGCATCTGCACCCGAGCTATTAGGTACAGCTAACAATGGGATGAACCCGGACTTGAAAAGCTAGTGCTTTTCAAGCCGGGTATCCCAAACGTTAACGGCTGCTTCAGGTTGGTGATGTAATCCGATCGTCATCTGTATCTGAAAGACCCCTTTCAGTAC
>JBHIDJ010000035.1:0-25852 GCA_046760105.1 Acidiferrobacterales bacterium
GTCAGAACTTACGATAGGCCTTTTTGAGATCGACCAGGGGATGCCGTCGCGACATTTGGAATTTGATCAAGAGCTCACGCGCCAGCATGTCGCGATCCTGTTGATCCTTGGGAAGCTTCATTTTCTTCGGAACGGTGACCCAGCCGTTGATGTTACGGTCGAACACCGCGGGGCGGCCTTCCTCGTGCCCCATGTGGACATCTTCCAGCCAATTGAGATCCTTCCAACCCATGACCTCAATGTACTTTTTCAAGAACGGGGTAAGGCGGGAATGGTCGGGCAACAAGTTGACATCGTAGCGGTAGCCGATGTGCTGACCGATCTCGTCCCCGCGTGTGGCTTTGAAGTCTTTGCTCCCCTTCTTTTTCGCTTTGGAGACTTTCTTTTTAGCCATGCTCGCCTCCGTTAATAGCGTGTCATGTCGGGCTGACCAACGGTGTGTTGTGAGCCGGCCAGCGGCACCATCGCAAGCGCAGAGGCTTCCATCGTAAGCGCGGCTAGATCCTCGGGTTCGAGCGAGTGCACGTTCGTCTTGCCGCAGGCGCGTGCCATCATCTGGCACTCGATGGCCATGGTATGTAACAGGTTGTAGACTCGCACGGCCGCGTCATCGGGGTTTAGCCGCTTTCTCAGTTTTGGATCCTGCGTTGCGACGCCGACCGGACAGCGACCGGTGTGGCAGTGATAGCAGTAGCCTGCCTCAACACCGATCTCTTTTTCGAAATCGGCTTCTGGGATATCTTTGTTGCAGTTGAGCGCGACCATCGCTGCCGTGCCGATGGCCACCGCGTCCGCACCGAGCGCGAGCACCTTCGCCACATCAACGCCATTGCGTATACCCCCGGCGTAGATCAGTGAGATCTCGCCCGACTTGCCGACATCGTCAAGCGCTTTACGAGCCTGGCGGATGGCGGCAATTCCCGGTACACCAGTGTCCTCAGCGGCGAGATGTGGACCGGCGCCGGTCGAGCCCTCCATGCCGTCCATATAGATGCTATCCGGATCGGTCTTGGCCGCCATGCGCACATCGTCATACACGCGCGCGGCACCGAGCTTGAGCTGGATAGGAATCTCGCCGTTTGTCGACTCGCGTAGCTCATGCACCTTAAGCGCAAGGTCGTCCGGGCCTAACCAATCCGGATGTCGCGCGGGTGAGCGTTGGTCTATGCCCGCAGGTAACGAGCGCATCTCGGCAACTTGATCGGTCACCTTCTGGCCCATGAGGTGGCCGCCGAGGCCGACCTTATGGCCCTGGCCGATGAAGATCTCGATACCATCGGCCAGCCTTGCGTGATGCGGATTGAAGCCGTAGCGCGATTGGATGCACTGGTAGAACCACTTTTCTGAATAGCGACGCTCGTCCGGGATCATCCCCCCTTCCCCTGAACAGGTCGCCGTGCCAGCCATCGTTGCTCCCCGTGCCAGTGCCGTCTTGGCCTCGTAGGAAAGCGCGCCGAAGCTCATGCCAGTGATATAAATCGGGATGTCCAACACCAATGGCCGTTTGGCGCGCGGACCAATGATTGTCTTGGTCTCACACTTCTCGCGATAGCCTTCGATGACGAAGCGCGTGAGCGTGCCCGGCAGGAAGGTGAGGTCATCCCACGTGGGGATCTTCTTGAAGATCGCCATGCCGCGCATGCGGTAGCGGCCGAGCTCCGCCTTGATGTGGATGTCGTCGATGACCTGCGGCGAGAACAGGAAGTTCTGGCCGAGAACCGACTTGTTGCGTGACGATGACTTTTTGCTATTGCCCGTTCGCCTTGTCACCGCCTTGGATTTTGCAGAAGCCTTACGTTTCTTGGTCGCCATGGTGCAATCCTTTGTCCTCAGTTGTCACTCAAAGCACGATCTTCTTTTCCACCGGTTCGAGGTTGTCGTAGTTCCACAACTGTTTGCCGGCGACGATTTTTTGCATGCTCTCGATGTCGTTCGGTGTCTCAAGCCCGTACATGTCGAGCTTGCGGGCTAGCCAGGCGATGTCCAGCTCGGTGAGGTCAGCAGGCACCGCATCAGTACCGAGCGAGTCGACTTTTCCGCCTACATAGATAATTCCATCATACATGGAGTCGCCAAGATTCTTGCCGGCATCGCCGAGGACGATGATCCGACCACGCTGCATCATAAAGCCGGTAAAGGCGCCAGCGCGCCCGCCAACGATGATAGTGCCGCCTTTCTGGTCGATCCCAATGCGCGCGCCGACATCACCCCTGCATACCAGGTCACCCCCACGGATAGCGGCACCAAAGCATGAGCCGGCGGTTTTTTCGACAACCACGGTGCCGGCCAACATATTCTCGGCACAGGACCAGCCAACGCGACCCGTGATCCGGACGTTGGGCCCGTCGATGAGGCCGACGCCGAAATATCCCAGGCTCCCCTCGAAGATAAGCTGCAAGCGGTTGAGAATACCGACACCGAGCGAATGCTTAGCCCCTGGATTCTGTACCACAATGGTGCCGTGGCCGTCGCTCATGAGCTCGCGGATCTTCAGGTTGATTGCCTTGATCTCCATACCGGCAGCGTCGAACTCGGCCCGCTTATCGAAGTCAACGTCGTAGGCATCGGTATAGGTAAAGTTTTCCTCTTCTTCCGGCAAGAAGAAAACCTGTTGGGTACGCCCGGCAAGCTGCTCGGTGTGCATCCCCATGCGGTAAGACTCGTGCGCTTGTTTTAGCTTTGCCATACGCGAACCTCGCCTTCATAGGGATCGTACGTGTCAATCTCGTGGGGGAAGATGCTGCGGATCGCCACCTCTTCCGACGCCAGCGCGATCAAGTCGTTGCCCTCATAAAGAACCATCGGTTTTGCCGCCATCACGTCTTTGGCCATGCCGAGCTTGTCTTGCGTGGCGACCACATAGGTGAAAACGCCGTCGAGCTCCGAGATCGAACGGTGCATGGCCTCTTCGAGGTCGCCATCCCGGTCCATGTGGTCGGCCAGGTATACGGCGATCAGCTCCGAATCGCAGTTCGACATGAAGCGATGGCCGCGGCGCTCAAGTTGGCGGCGTTTGCCCCAGTAGTTCGTGAGCTGGCCGTTGTGTACCACCGACACATCGTTAAACGGATATGCCCAGTAAGGATGGGCCGAACGAATATCGACATCCGATTCGGTCGCCATGCGAGTATGGCCGATGGCATGCGTGCCCTCGAAATCGTTCAGCCCGTATTGTGTTGACACGCCGTTGGCATCGCCGAGGTCTTTGATCAGCTCGAGCGCATGGCCGAGCGACAGGATCTCGGCGCCTTCGACATCCTCGATGTAGTCGGCAAGACGTCGTAAGTCGCCGTCGAAGCTGAAGGTGTAGCGGTAAGCGTACTCGGTGGGCTGCTCTTGCGCATCAATCTTGGCGCCCAGTTCCGCCATGCGCGCATCGACCGTGGCCTTGCGTTCTTTCATTTGGCGGTGAATGTCGAAACCTTTCTTTATATCTTCCTGTTCCGCCACCTTGAAGCGCATGACGTACTGATCGGCCTTCGGATTGCCGTAGAGGGCAAAGCCGGCGGAGTCGGGACCGCGATGCCTAAGGGCCTGCAGCATTGCGGTCAACTGCTGTCCGATATTTTCGCTCTTTCCCTTGTGGATGAGTCCGGCAATTCCGCACATATATACTTTCCTCTGTTTAGGGTTCCGCTGAGCCCGTGACTGTCCGTGCTTTGATCCGTGCTCTGGAACTATAGTCTGGAGACCGGAGTCGGGAGTCTGCGGGGGTGAACGCCTCAAGACTCCAGACTAATGACTCCAGACTCTCACGGCAGGCAGTCCATATAGGTGTCGATATCCCATTGGGTGACGGTGGCCAAGAACTTGTCCCACTCATCCCGCTTGTAGTCCATGAACACCTTGTACATCTCGCCCGGCAAGGCTTCTTTGACGACCTCGTCCTGCTCGAAGGCGTCAAGTCCCTCACCCAAGGACATCGGCAGCTTGGTGTATTTTTCTTTGACCTCGTCCATGACGTCGTAGATGTTGCGTTGCTCCGGTTCGCCCGGGTCGAGCCTGCGGGTGATGCCGTCATCCATCGCCTTGAAGAGGCCGGCGCCGAGCAGGTATGGGTTGTGCATCGAGTCGACCGCCTTGTATTCGAAGCGCCCGGGGGCCGAGTTGCGGACACCAGCGGTCCGGTTCTGATAGCCCCAGTTGGCGTATAGCGGTGCCCAGAACCCAACATCGAGCAACCGCCGATAGGAGTTGACCGTGGAGCAGCCCAGCACGGTCAAACCGCGCAGGTGTTCGACCAGTCCGCCCATCGCATACAGGCCGATCTCACCGGGAAGCCTCGGGTTGTCTGTATCTGGCAGGAAGGTGTTCTCGCCGCCTTTGATGAAGGTGAAGGTGCCTTCCATACCCGGCAGCGGATTGTTGCCTATGGCGTTCACCTTTTCCTCACCGCCACGCCACAGAGAAATATTCGTGTGGCAGGCCGAAGCCGAGACATTCATGAACGGCTTCGACATAAAGCAGGCGATCAGGTTGTGCTCACGCGCCACCTGCCCGCAGACCTGGCGGTAGGTCGTCAGCCGGTCAGCGTTCCGCATCACATCATCAAAGGTAAAGTTGAGTTCAAGCTGCCCCGGCGCGTCTTCGTGGTCGCCCTGGATCATATCGAGCCCCATCGCGCGGGCGTACTCGATGGCCTGCATGTATGCTGGCCGCAGCGCCTCGAACTGGTCAATGTGGTAGCAATAGGGCTTGCTGAAACCGCCAGCGGGTTTCCCGTTCTCATCCCGCTTTAGCCACATCATCTCGGGCTCGGTGCCGGCGCGCAGGTGCAAGCCGTCGTGTTTTTTCTTGAAATCTTCGTGAATGCGGCGCAGGTTGCCCCGGCAATCCGCCGTAAGGAAGGCTCCGGCGTCATTTGGATGTTCGCGACCACGAAACAACGTACAGAACACACGCGCGACGCGCTTGTCCCAGGGAAGCTGGCAGAAGGTCTCAGGCTCGGGAATGCCGACTAGCTCCCACGCCTCTGGCCCGTAGGCGATATAACGACTGGACCGGTCGATAAACAGGTTGGCGGTAGAGCCGTACACCAACTGGAAGCCGCGTTCCGCAAATGTTTCCCAGTGATCGGCAGGCGCCCCTTTACCCATAATACGGCCGGTTACTGAGACGAACTGATAGTAGATGTAAGTTATGCTGAGTTCGTTAATCTTTTTGCGAACTTCCTTAACCAGCTTGTCACGACCCGACGCGTTAACAAAATTTTCTATGTCGCTCATTTTTTCTCCTCCTAGAATCGTCTTCTTGTGTGCTCAGCTCCACGGAAACGGACTGTTCGACACTGGATGCAACTTACCCTCGGTGTAACGCGAAAAGCGAAACGGTTCGAGTAGCCTGCTAGGCCTACCGCAGATCTCGCCTGCAACCAGTTTGCCCACGCCGATCATTTTATAGCCGTGGTTGGAATCGGCGATGATGTAACAGTTATCGTGGAATATATCAAAAACCGGGAAGCTGTCTGGCGTAAATGCACCAATACCGCCCGATGGTTCTTTCTTGTAGCGCGTGATTTTTCCTTCAAAGCGTTTCTGGCAGTGAGCCAGCGCCGAACACCACATGTGGGCAAACTCGTCGTCGACAACGTAATCAGGTGATTCGGGGCCGTATGGGTCAACCCGAACGTCGTCCGGATTCGTCTCGATCTTATATGGCATTGAACCGCCTTGTACACCGCCGAAACCGAAATCCGGTTTGTAGTAGATGCCCCACAACTGGTCGGTGATAAGCGACCCGTCGACATCCGAGTGCAACGGTGCGTCTGTATCGACATGGATCACAGGCGGCATCTTCCCGTCATTGGCCTGCTGCAAGTTGGGATCCACCCCTAACGTCCCCTCCTGCAAAGACCAGTAGGTCCACATCGGGACGTCATGGTACAGCTTACCGTCGCGGCCCTTAATCGTGATCGCTTTGGACAGGCCGAGCATGTCCCAGATACCCTTAACCCACGGGCCGGCAGCGACCACGACATATTCGCATTGGATTGTCCCTCTGTTGGTCTCGACCGCGGTCACAGCACCCGCACCGTTGGCGCCTTTGAACCCCGTTACCTGGACACCGGTCATAATGCGCACATTCTCCGCTTCCGCCTTCGTAGCTAGGCCGTACATGCTCTTCGTATTGTTGGCATAACCGCCGCGCTTCTCGTGTAGCACCGACGTGATGCCTTTGGCCTGCCAGTCGTCAAAGATCGATTTCATGTAATCCGCCGATTCCTTTTCGCCCCCGATGAAGATGGACTCGTAGTCGATGTCCTTCTGCTGCTGAGCGATACTGGCGACATCCTCGCGCATACATTCCGGACTGATCTGCATGTAGCCGACGGGATGATAACTGTAGGCTTTGGGGTCACTCTCCCACACCTCGACGCTGTGTGCCATCAGCTCGCGCATGGCTGGCTGGTAATAGTTGTTTCGGATCACGCCGCAGGCTATTCCGGATGCACCGGCGGCAATCGCGGTTTTGTCAATGACGAGAATATCCTTGCCGCTTCCCTGGCTGCGCGCTTTGAGCTCAAGGGCGAGATGGTAGGCAGTGCTGAGGCCGTGCACCCCAGCACCGACGACCAAGTATCTGGTTTGAAGCGGAAATGCCATCGAGATGTTTTCCTTCGCTTATTTCATGGCCGACCCGGCCGAGTCGGAATGAAGCCAGTCCAACTCCAGGGTACAACAGTCAGAGAAAAGCACTGTACCAATAATGGACCAATTTTGTCTCACTGCATGTCCCAAATCGTCCCCCGGCAACTGGTGGATTTTGTTTTATTTATTAGGATGTTAAAGATATGTTGGCATCAATTGCCCGGTCAAGCGAACTTACCTTAACTTGAGCCAGTTCAACGCGTCAAGGTATATTAGGCCGTTAACTGGACCAATTCTGGACCATCGGAGCGCCCCATGGCTGACGCTATGTTACCCAACCGCATACCAAAGCCCGAAGAGTCAGGCGAGATCATGGCAAAACGCAGTCGAGTCCGTGCTCGTGTTGGTGGATCAGCCGGTATCACCGCCTACCTCAGACGACAGATCCTAAACGGTGGTTATGCCTATAGCGAGCGGCTGCCGCCAGAACGCCAATTGGCTGCCCAATTTGGTGCTTCGCGCGGCACAGTGCGGGCGGCGTTGCAAAGGCTCGAGGAGATGAACCTGGTCTCGCGTCGAGTGGGAAGTGGCACGTTCGTCCGATACCGGGGTCATGCCGACCATGAGGATATTGCCGAGCTCACATCGCCGCTTGAACTCATTGAGGTTCGTCTTGCAGTCGAACCGCAGATGGCGCGTCTCGCCGCGGTGAATGCAAGCGCGCGTGATCTGGAGCGTATGGCCGATGCGCTGAGACGGGTGGAGGCGGCTGGTGATGATCCCGAATACTTCACCCAAGGCGACGCGGGGTTTCACTTGGCGCTGGCTGCGTGTACGCGCAACCCACTGATGATATGGGTGTACCGACAGATCAATGATGTCCGTGGTCACAAGCAATGGAGCGCAATGAAGGACAAGATCCTTACCGCAGAACGCATAAAGCAATACAACATACAGCACCGCGCGCTGTTTAAGGCCGTTTATAGCCGTGACGTTGACGGCGCGGTTGGTATGATTACGGCGCATCTTGAGAAGGCGCGCTGCGATTTGTTGGGCGTCGAGGCAGGATAATCGACTGCGCGAGACTGGAACCGAATCGAGCTACTACGGACCGCGCCCTGGTTAACGATCGATGTCGATCGCGCGATTGCGACCGCGCAGTAAAACCATGAGAAGGCAGCCGTTGGGGGCAACTGACTGATGACGCGAGCCGGGACTAAAACTCACAAAATCGCCGGCGCGGTAGACGGTGCCATCGCAATCTTCGAGCTCGCCTTCGAGTACCAGGAATTCTTCAAATCCCGTATGTTCATGCGGGATTGACTTCCCGCCTGGCTCGAAGCGGATCAGGAAACACTCGTAGCTCGTTTCTTCGTCCTGGCTCAGTGGAAGCCAACTGAGTTTTGGAATAGGTTCACCATAGCGTTTGTAAGGATGGAAGGCAGCCTCACCAGTGACGACGACACGGCGCAGTGCGGGATCGAGGATATTGGTCATTGCTTCGGCCTCCTTTTGCTGCCCCCTATTTGCGTTACAGGTAGCTAATTCGAAGTAGCGATATGATCGTACCCAAGTTCCTTTCACCATAGCAATGCGGCAGCGGCCGCGTTGACCCCTTTTCGGTAATTCAGTAACGTGTTGAATAGAATATTGGCGGGAACACGGACCAGCCATTCGTTGGCCGAGGTGTAACGATGAGCGATGCACAGCCGTTAAAGCAGCAGCAGCCACGGTTGCTCCAGCCGGGTCTACCGCTGTTCGAGCCGGGCGTGGAGCGCTACCGGGTGCGCGGCGGTGGGGCAACAGTGCTGGCACTGGCCGCCGGAGATATCCTGGAGGTCATTGATCCAGAAGGTCGGCAGCCCTGCGAGCTCGCGGTGTTCGACGCCACCGGACGCGCTGACCCAGGCCTACTCGGCGCCACCCGCGGCGCTGTCGCCGCCGGCATCACCCGCATCCTCTCCGCCGACGGTGAAGACGCGCGGCGCGTGGCGGCGGGCTTGCAGCGCCGAAATATCAACTTCGGCAATGCCCAGGCGGCGCACCTGTTCGCGCCGGACTCGGCACCGGGTGAGAAGGCGAGCTTCACGGCCCAGGCGGATGTCACTTGCGTGATCGCCGCACCAGGAGGGCCGATGCTGGTGCACGAGCAGAATCCACCCACCGACCTCGTCGTTTATGTGCATCGCGCACACCTGCACACCGATGCCAAACCGGCGCTGCCTGCGCCGCTCGCCGATTCGCGCGCAGAAGTCCACATCGACCGCTGCACGGCGCGCGCCTATGAAGTCAAGGCCGGCGACTACATTCAGATCATTGATGTCGAAGGCCGCGAGTGCTCAGACTTTCAGTGCTTCGACACGGCCCAGCTCGACAAGCGCATCGAGCGTTGCTTGGATGCCACTACCACGCGCACTCTGATGGGCGCGGCGTATCCAGGCCCCGGTCTGCACGCTAAGTTCTACGATGTCGACATGCAGCCCATGGTCGAGGTTATCCAGGACACCTGTGGCCGGCACGACAGTTTCGGACTCGCCTGCACGGCCAAGTACTACGAGGACATGGGTTACCCGGGACATGTGAACTGCTCCGACAACTTTAACCGGGCGCTGGACCCCTACGGCATCGCGCCGCGCAAAGGCTGGATGGCGATGAATCTCTTTTTCAACACTGGCTTCGACGACGCCAACCAGTTGCTGACCGACGAGCCCTGGTCGCGGCCCGGTGACTACGTGCTGTTGCGCGCGCTCAAAGACATGGTGTGTGTCTCCTCGGCGTGTCCCGACGATATCGATCCTGCCAACGGCTGGAATCCCACCGACATCCACGTACGCATCTACCCGGCTAAGACCACTTTCAAAAAAGCGGTGGCATACAGAATGACTACAGACGCTGACACCCAATTGACGAAAGAAACAGGTTTTCACCCGCGGACCTCGCAGCACACCCGTAACTTCGTCGAATACAACGGCTACTGGCTCGCTAACTGCTATACCAAGCACGGCGCCGTCGACGAATACTGGGCCTGCCGCGAAGGTGCGGTGGCCATCGATCTGTCTCCCTTGCGTAAGTACGAAGTCCTGGGGCCTGACGCGGAGCTGTTAATGCAAACCTGCGTAACCCGCAACGTGCGCCGACTCACCCCAGGGCAGGTGGTCTACACCGCCATGTGCTACGACACCGGCGGCATGATCGACGACGGCACCGTGTTTCGCTTAGGCCAGAACAACTTTCGCTGGATCGGTGGCGCCGACACCAGCGGCCTGTGGCTGCGTGAGCAGGCGCAGGAACGGGGCTGGCGCGTGTGGGTCAAGAACGCCACCGAGCAGCTGCACAACCTGCAGGTGCAAGGTCCCAAGAGTCGCAACATTCTCAAGCAAATCGTGTGGACACGGCCGGACCAACCGACGGTCGAGGAGCTGCAATGGTTCCGGTTCGCGATCGCGCGCATCGGCGACGAGCATGGCACGCCCATCATCGTTTCACGCACGGGTTACACCGGTGAACTCGGGTATGAAGTATTCTGCCATCCTAAGGACGCAGTGGCCGTATGGGACGCTATCTGGGAAGCCGGTGCGCCCTTCAATATCACGCCCATGGGCCTGGAGGCATTGGATATTTTGCGCATTGAGGCCGGGCTGATATTCCGTAATGAATTCTGCGATCAAACCGATCCGTTTGAGGCCGGCATACCTTTTACCGTACCCTTAAAATCCAAAGAAGACGATTTCATCGGCAAGGAAGCGCTGATCAAACGCAAAGCCAACCCGCAACGTGTGCTGGTGGGACTCGAACTTGCAGGCGAGGAGCCAGGCGCGCAGGGCGACTGCGTACATGTGGGACGCAACCAGGTCGGCACCGTTACCAGCGGCACGCGCTCGCCGACCCTGCGTAAGAACATTGCCCTGTGCCGCATGGCGGTGGAGTACGCCGAGATCGGCACCGAGGTCGAGGTCGGCAAGCTGGATGGCCATCAGAAGCGCATCCCGGCGACCGTGGTACGCTTCCCGTTCTATGATCCGGAGAAGACGCGGGTACGCATGTAGGTGGGTCCACCCGTCCAAAAGAAATAGCCGACTGCCGTCGGCAGTCGGCCAATCAGAGGAAGACGAAATGCAGGGTGGGTTAGAACGCGAGTCCGTAACCCACCCCAAAGCTCAACGACTCATTGAATCCAAGCCTTCCACTTCGCCTCGTTATCCTTCATCCATTTCTTAGCGGCAGCTTCATTTTCCATTCCATCGACGTCCACCAATCAGAGATCCCCTCGATGAAATTGGGCGTCCAGTTAAACAGCACGATCGGCGCTTTGCGTTCCGAGGCTGACTTGAACTCAGCCCAAAGAGCACCAGCCGAACCTGCGTTCACCACCTCAAAGTTGATTCCGAGTGCCTCGACGCGCTCAGCGTCGTGCTTCAACCAATCTACCGCTAACACGTCGTAAGAATAACGACTTATAAGAATAAGCAATTACGTAAGAAGCAAAACTAATAAGGGCAACAGCCCTGCATATAACATTTGCTAATAAGGGTATGAGTTTTAAGTCTTTCCTTCCGTGTGTCGCCGCCATTAGATTCTATAGCAATTTCCATTTAGCACCCGGCGATGTCACACATCTACATCATCCACGAAAACGACGATTGGACCACCCCGCTACGCGCGGAGCTGGAAGCCCTGGGGCTCCCTTATCAGGAATGGTTCCTCGATCGTGGTCGCCTCGACCTCGCTATGTCACCGCCAGAGGGTGTCTTCTACAATCGCGTGAGCGCATCGTCACACACACGGGGCCACCGCTATGCGCCTGAATACACCGCATGCGTGCTCGCGTGGCTAGAGTGCCATGGTCGACACGTGATCAACACGCGCCGAGCGCTTCAGCTTGAGATCAGCAAGATCGCGCAGTACACGGCACTCAACGCGCACGGGATTCGTACCCCGCGTACCGTTGCTGCCATAGGCCGCGAGGAAATCATCGAGGCCGCACGTCTCTTCGATGAACCCTTTATCACCAAGCACAACCGCGGCGGTAAGGGCCTGGGGGTACGCCTGTTCCGCAGCCTGGACGCATTGCGGCAATACGTCGACAGCCCCGAGTTTGATTCCCCCATCGACGGTACCACACTGGTCCAAGAATACATCGATGCACCCGAACCGTTTATCACCCGCGTCGAGTTCGTCGGCGGCAACTTCCTCTACGCGGTACGGGTAGATACCTCAGAGGGATTCGAGTTGTGCCCGGCCGACGACTGCCAGGTCGGCGATGCGTTCTGCTCGACCGCTACCGTACCCAAACCCCGGTTTCAGATTGTGAAAGACTTCGATCATCCTATCGTTGAGCGCTATGCGCGCTTCCTCGAAGCCAACGGTGTCCACGTCGCCGGGATTGAGTTTATCGTCGACAGGCAGGGTGAGATTTTTACCTACGACATCAATACGAACACAAACTACAACGTTGGCGCCGAAGCTGTGGCAGGGCTCTCCGGTATGCGAGCGATCGCTCAATATCTTGGTGAGGAGCTTAGGCGGGTTCAGGTGACAAGTGACAGCTTAGTCGTGCCCGCGCTATCGGCCAGGCGCTTCGCTTAGCAGGGCGTCTTACGTATCATGGATTATTTGCCCATCTTCCTTAAGCTTCAGGACTGCCCTTGTCTTGTCGTGGGCGGTGGCGACGTAGCCGCGCGCAAGGCGCGCTTGCTTTGCGATACCGGCGCGTGCGTTACGGTGGTCGCTCCAGAATTATGTCCAGAGCTCGAGGAATTAGCTGCGCGGGGCGCGGTGCGTCACGTGGCGTCACCGTTTAACCCGCGGGTCCTCGATGACTGTGTGCTCGTGATAGCGGCCACGAATCAGCCACTGGTCAACCGTCGGGTGGCGGACATGGCGAGGCGGTGGCAGCTACCGGTCAACGTCGTGGACGACCCCTCGCGATCTACGTTCATCATGCCGGCCATTGTAGATCGCTCGCCGCTCATAATCGCCATCTCAAGTAGCGGTGCCACGCCGGTGTTGGCACGGCTGCTGCGGGCGCGTCTCGAGACGCTGATTCCGGCTGCCTACGGGCGTCTCGCTACCTTAATGGGACGCTACCGCGAACGCGTGAGGGCACGTTTCGCTTCGAGCGACGCCCGCCGACGCTTCTGGGAGTCGGTGTTGCGAGGCCCGGTGCCGGAACAGGTGTTGGCTGGACGCGAACGTGAAGCGGTTGGATCCTTGGAAGCAGCGCTCGCATCAGACCAGTGCCCGGTTGACGCCCGCGGCGAGGTCTATCTAATCGGTGGCGGGCCGGGCGATCCTGATCTTCTCACCTTCCGCGCCCTGCGCCTGCTACAGCAGGCGGAGGTCGTTGTCTACGATCGCCTGGTGTCGAAAGCGATCGTCGACCTCGCGCGGCGCGACGCCGAACGTATCTATGTCGGGAAGCAGCTACACCACCACGCCTTACCCCAGGACGCAATCAGTGAATTGTTGGTGAATCTTGCTAAGCAAGGTAAACGGGTTGCGCGCCTCAAAGGTGGTGATCCATTCATTTTCGGGCGTGGAGGCGAAGAGATAGAAACCCTGGCTGCCTCCGGCATTCCATTCCAGGTCGTGCCCGGCATAACCGCCGCCTCCGGATGTGCTGCCTACGCCGGTATTCCGCTGACCCATCGAGATCATGCGCAATCATGCATATTTGCTACCGGGCATATGAAGGATGGCATATTGGTGCTGAACTGGGACGCGCTCACCCAGCCGCGCCAGACTATCGTGGTCTATATGGGCGTGCAAGCGGTAGAGCTTCTGTGCCGGGGGTTGATCGCGCATGGCTTACCTGATTCCACACCTGCCGCCGTCGTGGAGCGAGGCACCACGGCGGACCACCGCGTTCTCACCGCTACTCTGGCAACGCTTGCGGCTACCGTGCATAACCATAATGTGCGTCCCCCAGCCCTCTTTATCATCGGCCAGGTTGTCACTCTGCATGAAAGCTTGGATTGGTTTAACGCGCAGACCAACGAGCAGGAGCGCAGTCTCGATTTGATTGCCGCCGAGGCAGGCCGCACCGCCTAGCCGGTGCGTTTAGCCCGCTGGCTTACCCAACGCAATACGTTCTTACGTTCCCAGACAGGTAAAGCTGTTCGCTTTAGCAAATAAATAATTCAAGATTGTGAAACAACCGCTCTTTCTCTTCCTTCGAGCGTGCGCAGCCAGCGGCGTCCACCATCTCGCGCGTCAGATGTGGGGCGAACAATTCGATAAAATCGTACATATAGCCACGCAGAAAGTTACCACGACGAAAACCAATCATGGTGGTCCTTGCCTCAAACAGATGGCTCGCATCCAGCGCGGCCAGGTCTGTATCGGCACGGGCGTCATAGGCCATTTTCGCCACAATGCCGACTCCTAGCCCGAGTCGTACATAGGTCTTGATCACGTCTGCATCGAGGGCCGTACACACAATGTTGGGTTCCACTCCCGGACTGTCGCCAGCGGCGTTCTGGTGTGAGTCGGTCGCGAAGTCGAAATCGCAGGTGATGATGGGATATTGCACCATCGCTTCAAGCGTGAGCGGCTTCTTCTCAGTCAGCGGATGGTCGCAGGGGGTGACGATGGAACGGGTCCACTTGTAACAGGGCATCATTACCAGGTTTTCGAAGTGTTCAAGCCCCTCGGAGGCAATGACAAAATCGGCATCGCCGTTCGCCGCAAGTCCAGCAATCTGCATGGGATTTCCCTGGTGCAGGCGTAAGGCGACCTTCGGATAGCGCTGCACGAAGTTGCGTATAATCGGCGGCAGTACATAGCGCGCCTGCGTGTGCGTCGTTGCAATTGATAAGGTACCACGCTCCGGATCGCTGAACTCTTTCGCCAGCTGCGGGATGCTTTCCGCCCCGTTTAGTACGCGCTCCGCCATCTCAATAATCGCCTTTCCGGCTGGAGTGATGCGCGTGAGCTGCTTGCCGCTACGCTCGAAGATCTGGACGCCCAGTTCTTCCTCCAGAAGTTGGATCTGTTTACTCACGCCGGGCTGCGACGTAAAAAGACTTTCCGCCGTCGCAGAAACGTTGAGCCCGTTGCGGGCCACGGCGGAGATATAACGAAACTGACGTAGATTCATTTGAAGGTCACTGTAACTAACAAAACCGATCTAGCCGTGCTTTGGCATAGGACAAGATTTCGTGTCTGTTTGCCGGTATTTTATATGAACTAAGGGCGCATAAACCTTAGTCTTTCCGGGGTTGGTGGGTCCCAACCCAGATAGCTCGGCGGCCATCCCCCTACAAGCGGTTTTGGCTGTCTAGTTACGCCGGTCCCCGAGCCGCCGGCGATACATTACACAAGGCTGATGAACAACTAAGACAGCCACGAACTGTCAGCAGTACCGCGGAGCCCAATGATCTCGGCGGCTCAACGGCGAAGGTGTCCGAGCAGGGTTTCGGTATCGGTAGGCACGGCATTGCTGAACTCAACGGCGAAACGTTCGCGTGCATCTTCACTCCGGTGTTGAATCTGCAAGCTGTCTTGAGGCCACAGTGCTCTAGCGACGGCTTCGAAGTCGCTGCCTAATGCCTCAAACGTCGACGCACAGTTCGGTGCTAACAGTCGATCATTGGCGACGAAGACAAACCTGTCTCCGCCAAAATTCAGGTTGCCGTTCAGAAGGGGCTCTTGTTCCAAGAGCCGACATGCTATCAGCGTCACCTCAATTGCCGCGAGAATTCGTTGGGCGAGTGTACCGGGTTGCGACGCCTTGCGCTGGTACATAAGCCCAAGACGATTCTCGGTGCGATCCATGGAAAGGTTGGCCTCGTGGCTTATGAGCATGATACCGGGACCGTTGCGCAAGTGGAGATAGTCAGCAACGTCAATTAAGATGCCAGGAAGCGACTGGCGCCGGATCCACTCATGAAAAACATCAATGAACTTGGCGTCATCAATCTCTGCCGGGGGGCGAGCGAAGAACTTGACGCAGAAGCGCTGAAGCTCCAACGAAATATTTGTGTTTGCGTTTACGGCAAGGGACGTCATGATGCTGCAGAAGTCGAAATCGCATCGACTATAGTGGGTCGACGTTTGCGCTGGCCCTCAAGCATACGCGCGTGACACGCGTGGGCAGCCTCAATGAAAAGCTGTGCCTCTTCGACCCTCTGATGGGCAAGTTCTAAGGTCGGTTCGTCGTTCCTCGTTTCGTACGCTATATAGAGATAACGCGCAAACTTGCTACCGGCGAATGGGTCGAAGAACAGCTTGGTGTCATAAAACCGTTCGCGAAACTCGGCCAGGATCAGCTCGGGAGCGTCGGAGATGTCGGGATTTTGCATCTTGATCAGCCCCTGCGCGGCAGTGAGCATGGAGTCCAGTGCCTTCGTGGCGGCGCGGCGGGCATTGCCTTCGTCGAGAAGGAGCTGTGCTTCAAACACTTCGTTCTCGGCGGCGGCGATACCAAAGTCCGCTAAGCTCACCACCTCGCCCGCACACTCACCAACCGTTATGTCACCGATCGTAAATTGTCTTGCGTCGCTCCAATCCGTGTAGAACGAGGGATCTACGTCATGCGGCGGGACAACCATGAGATCCTGGAGCATTGTCTTGACTTCTTTCTTGCCGATGCGGGTAACAAACTCGCTGAAGTGCTCGGAGTATTGGCGCTCGCGCAGATAACGATCTAGCAGCCGATCAACGGTCTCGGGAATGCGTTTCGATGGCACGGCGCCGATACTCAAACCAAAGGCCTTGGCGTTCTCCGTCCACTGCCCGCCTAGGAGAACCCGAAAATGTGGCACTTTGTAACCATTAATGGTCCGGCCGACTCCATAAAATCCGATCTCGGCCAGGTGGTGCTGACCGCAGGCATTGAAGCAGCCGCTCACCTTGATCCTGAGATCCTTAATCGCTTCGTCATATTGCAGGTTCTTGGCGGCAAGGCGTTGCCGGAGCACCGCTGCGAGCCCGCGTGAGGAGGCGATACCGAGCTTGCACGTATCGGTGCCCGGGCAGGCGGTCACGTCTACGATCGTCTGCGCCCCCGGATTACCCAAGCCGATTTCCGAAAGATCGCGGTGGAGCGCCGCAAGGTCAGACTCGTACACCCAGCGCAGGAGAAAATTCTGCTCCACGGTGGTGCGGATTGTGTCTGTTACGTACCGTCGGCAAATCGTGGCCAACCGGTGCAGCTGATAAGAGGTGATATCCCCCAGCGGCAATGTGACGGAAACCGCCGCAAAACCCGGTTGGCGCTGGCGGTACACGTTAGTCCTCACCCAGTCCTCAAAGCCCTGTGCCGGCGCCCCGGGTTCGGTGCTGGCGGGCTTTTTCAGAGGTGACTCGGTGGCGTCCTTGACCGAGTCGATCCAGTCGGTCCACCTTGGATCTTCTTGCAGCGCCCTGCGCTCTTCCAGCACCAGCCGACGAAACTCATCGATCCCGAGTTTGGCCACTAGGAACTTGATGCGCGCGCGGGCGCGGTTTCGCTTTTCACCCAACCGTGCAAACACGCGCCCAATCGCCTGCGCTGTCGGCAGCAGCTCTTCTTCGGGCAGAAATTCGTCGAAAAGTTTGGCCTGGTGGGGAATGGCGCCAAGCCCGCCGCCGACGTAGAACTCGAAGCCACGCTTTTCCACCCCATCCACAACGCGCGTCTTGGCGATGGCGCCCATGTCATGCATGAAGACAAGGCCACAGGCGTGTGCGCTGCAACCCGAAAACGCCACCTTGAATTTGCGGCCGAAATCCTGGGTATCACGGTGGCCAAGTAGAAAATAAGCCGTTGCCTTGCTATAGGGAGTAACGTCAAAGACCTCGTCGCGGCATACACCGGCTAGAGGGCAGGCGGCGACGTTCCGTACCGTGTTGCCGCAGGCCTCCCGCGTGGTAATACCGACGGCGGCCAGCCTGCGGTGCATATCCGGTGTGTCGTCAATCGATACGAAATGAAGTTGAAAGTCCTGGCGGGTGGTGACATGTAAGACCGCATCCGAGTACTCCTCCGCGACGTCGGCGAGCACCTCCATCTGTTCGGTCGTTAGCCCACCAAACGGGATCTTGATCCGCTGCATCCCGGGCGCGTCCCACTTGGTGTTTGGGCCCTTAAGGAGATCACCCGAGGGATAGGGAAGCTCCTGGGTCTTTTCGCCGTCGTGGCGCTGGCCGTTGTCGTAACGCTGGCCGTACACGCCCCGGCGAAGGCGCATCTCCGCGAAGACCTTTTCTTCGATCTTGCCCTGCCGGCGGAGCTCCATCTGTCTCTCGTACTGATCGATCTCGCCGGCGAGTTCGGGTTTCATCCGATCCGCAAGGACCTTTTTCCAGCTCAGCTGCACTCGGACCTCCTAGAACAGGGCCAAATTTTCGATTAGTTATGCAACCGTCTTATCAACGCTGTAATCGCATCGGTACGCGACCACACCCTTATCGAGGAAGATTCAGCCTCTCCGCGCCGAAGACTGAGCAATCGCTTTAAATGCTCCAGCGCGTGTATCCTGAGGCTGCCGTCGGCTGGCATATCCCGCTAGTTCTCGATTCTTCAGGTCGATCACCCCAGGGTCGGCTCCTGAGCGCCACCTACAGCACCTGTATGAACCCGGCCGGATTCCGCACCGTAAACACAGCGTCTTTGCAACCTCACAGCCGCCGACGCGAAAGCGGACAATAAACGAAGGCCTTATTCAGCAAAAAGAATAAATGGGAATATGAATATTCTATTTGATTATATTTTGGCCCATGCGCTTTATGGGATTTCTCAGATCATACACGGACCTGCTTATCACCAGCCCGAGCGACGTGCCCATCGTCCACGTCCTGTTGCCCTTCTACTAGTACCTTCTTGCGTTTCCGACGAATCTTTGAATAGCCCGACCTAATGAGAAAGCCCTTCGCTTCCTCTTCAGAGACGTTCTTCGGGATAGCTACCTCGACGGTGGCCAGAAAAGGAAGGCTCATCTGAGGCTAGATGGCCTGACAGGAGGAACTCATTATCACCGTACGCCACTCAACACGAATCCTTGAAGGCCAAAGAAAGAGCCGACTTGGGGTCGACCAGCACTTACCCCGGTTTAACAGGCACCTAGAAAGGGGTTAGCATAACCTTGAAGGAGTGTCCGATGAACAAGCGCGTCCGACGATGGCTCTAGATCCCATCCCCGGGGGCTGGAATTGTCATGCTGCGTAAAACAGGTGGTACGAGAACGCAAATACGCAGCATACATATAAGTTAGACGACACGGTCAGATAACAAGTCAGGAGAAAGAACAATGTTAGCGGGCGGTTGTTTCTGCGGAACGATACGGTACGAGGTCTTGGGGATGGAGTACGAAACGGCAAACTGCCACTGTTCCATGTGTCGGCGTACGAGCGGTGCACCGTTCGTCTCCTGGTTTGTAGTGCCGACGTCTGAATTCAGATGGGTTTCAGGGAAACCTAAGGAGCTGCAATCGTCGGATCACGGGATACGGAGTTTCTGTTCCGACTGTGGGACCCCACTTACTTGCGAGCTAGACACACATCCCCAAGTAATCGATGTAACGATTTGCAGTCTTGATGATCCCGAGCAGCTACCGCCTAAAACGGATGAGTACACGGATACTCAGCTGTCGTGGGTTAGCTTGTCTCATGAATGATGGAGTCCCTTTTTCCGAAGAAAACCCACTCCGGTTCCGCTTCCCGTTTTGCGATCCGGAGAAGACGCGAGACGACCCTAAGCGAGACAGCAAGCGTACAGAAGAAAGGGCCGACGCTCAGTCGGCCCTTTCTCGTTGACGCTATCGCGGTTGCCAGGCGACCCTTAGGAAAAACACGCGCGCGTTATGTTCTAGTTCTCGTGCCTTATGCCAGCAAGGTCCTCAGCTCGGCTCGGTACGCAAGTAAGCAGCCATGGAATCGTCCATCGCCTCGGTCCAAGGCGTGTGATGCACGGGTGATTGGGTAGCTGTGCAAGGTGACTTGAAGGCCTGGTCCCGGTAGCCGACGATACTGTGTTCCTTGTCGTGTTCCCACTTCTTAAAGTGATCCCGCGCCATATCGATATCGAACTGCGGGTAGTCCACATGTTGGTGCAGGTCCTTCATATAGTCCGTCTGAAAATCGATTTGTTCAAACGGGTCGGCGAGCTTCTCTTCCCGACCTACCCATTTGGCGATGTCTTTCGCCATCTCCTCCTTCGAAGGCATCTCGATCCGTCCTAGCACAAAATCGCGCGCATACCAGGCCTGGATGTCGAACATGCTGAACGTGTAGAACTGATCCTGCATCCCCAAGTACATGAGCTTGGGATTGCTCTCCCAGAAGATGCCTTTGTAGAGTCCCGGTGGATACAAACGGTTATGGGTTTTCAGCCTCAGGCTATCCTCGAGGAAGGGGAAATGGTGCAGGTAGCCTGTGCACAGGACGATCGCGTCCACGTCCTTGCTGCTGCCGTCTTTGAAGTGCGCCGTCTTGTCCTCGAGCTTTGTGAGCAAGGGCACCTCTGTAATTCCGTCAGGCCATTTGAACGCCATGGGCTTCGTTCGATAGCAGGTGGTCACTGATGCCGCGCCATACTTATGGCTCTGGATCGCGATGTCTTCCGCGGAATAGCTGGCACCGATGACAAGCACGTTCTTACCAGTGAACTCCCGCGCTTCGCGAAAATCATGGGCATGCATGACGCGGCCTGGAAAACGATCGATACCTTCGAAGGCGGGAACATTCGGAACTGAGAAGTGCCCGGTGCTGACGATAACGTAGTCGAACTCGTCGGTTCGCTCGCGGTCTTCTGTTACGTTTCTGACCCTGACCTTGAACTTGCCGGTAGCGTCGGAGTACTCGACGAGTTTCACGTGCGTATCGAATTGAATATATTTCTTTAGATTTCCGTCTTTTGCTCGCCCAACAATGTAGTCATACAACACCTCGCGCGGAGGAAAGGACGCAATCGGTTTCCTGAAATGCTCGTCGAAGGTGTAGTCTGAAAACTCGAGGCACTCCTTGGGACCATTCGACCACAGATACCGATACATGCTGCCGTGCACGGGCTCTCCGTACTGATCCGTGCCGGTATGCCAGTCGTAGTTCCACAGCCCGCCCCAGTCGCTCTGCTTCTCAAAGCACACAAGCTCGGGGATGTCTCGACCTTTTGCCTCGGCCTGCTGAAAGGCGCGCAGCTGCGACAGACCACAGGGGCCAGCACCAATGATGGCAACACGTTTAGTCATGTCTCTCTCCCTCCTGTTTATGCAGATGGGGATCGGCGTTTATGCTGCAAAACCGCAAGCAATTCGCCCATCCTTCACTAAGCGGCTGTAGGTGGACCAACAATTCTCGGCCAGTTTGGCCGCCGGTTTCAAGTTCTTTCCATTCGAGTATTCCTTACTAGACCAATTGGCTGGGGGCGTGCATCAGCCAACCGTCGCACATAAGCGCAAGTGATCAATAACTTGTGCCAGTAAGAGTGCGGCCATGATCCTGCCCTCATCCGTAAATTCGGCAGGCCGATCGACGATCCAGCGCTGGCGGATTGCCTGAGTACTAAAGGGACCAATAGTCGTGAGCTGGTGGGAGGGGCTGGTTATAAGCTCAGCCGGCTGCGCCCCCACATCCGCTAAACTCGCGATATTATTGCGAATTAGCGCTGCTCCGGGCTCGTTCGCACCCATAGCACTCACGCGTTCCTGTAGGGCCTGCCTATACAACCGCTCTGCGTCTTGCAGCCGGTCAGTGATATGGAATAGTTCTGCTAGGTTGTTATGCGTTGCTGCTTGACCTGCCGGCAGTAGCTTCTCGTACTTCTTTAGAGCAATACGATCATATTGCTCCCGGTGTTTTCGCTCCATGCGCAGATGGAACAACGAGCTTCGTGCACGCGCCTCGAGCCGCATTCGATCTACCCAGTGTGACGCCGCCTGCCAAGCGTCTAACGAATGTCGATAAGATTGCTCGGCCGCTGCAAGTTCTGCGTTGATTCGATAGGCAACCGCTAGATTGTTAAGGCTGCTAGCTAGCCGTGGATCACCGTCATCAAAGTCCTGTGCAATATCGTAGGCGTTTTGCCATTGTTGGACAGCCTCCGCAAAACGACCTCGGTCAAATTCTGCGGCACCCGTTTCGCTGAGCTCTACCCACAAGAACTCTGCCTTATCACCACCGTTTTCGGCGTTCACCTTCATCGTAACTAGCAACTACAGCCCAACGCAAAGACGCAAAGCGTACAGGAACAATGTTAAGATTCTGGTATTGTAAACTCTCTGCGTCTTTGCGCCTTCGCGTTGAGTAGTTAAAGATGCCATTCGGGCTTTTGAAATACGGGCTAACCACCCTACTTCCAAAGCCTCAAATACCGAGATAAGCCTTGCGCACGTGCTCATTATTCATTAACTTTTTAGCTTCTCCTTGCAGTGCAATGTGACCCGTCTCCAGCACGTAACCCTGACGAGCGAGTTCCAGCGCGAGTTCGGCGTTTTGTTCGACCAGAATGACCGCGACACCTTTGTTATTAATCTCGGTCAAAATTCGAGCTATTTCTTGGACAATAATCGGAGCAAGCCCTAGCGATGGTTCGTCCAGCAGCAGCAACCGCGGGTTCGCCATAAGCGCGCGCCCTATGGCAAGCATTTGCTGCTCGCCACCGCTCATGGTCTTTGCCAACTGGTTGCGGCGTTCCTTAAGCCGTGGGAAATGCGTAAAGACATTTTGTAAATCTCTTTCAATGCCGTCCTTGTCGGACCGGGTAAAGGCACCGGTATAGAGGTTTTCTAGCGCCGTGAGATCCGGAAATACGCGTCTGCCTTCGGGAACGTGGGCGATACCGAGCTTAAGGATTTTGTCCGCGGCAAGACCGTCTATACGTTGCCCGTCGAACCAGATCTCCCCCGCGCTAGGACGAACCAATCCGGAGATCGTGCGTAGTGTCGTACTCTTGCCAGCGCCGTTGGACCCGATAATCGTGACGAGGCCGTTCTCTTGGACCTCTAGCGAGATTCCTTTAAGGGCAGCGACCTTGTGATAGTGCACGACAATATCGGTCAGCTTTAACAACATCTCACGTAGACCCGAGGTAGGCCTCAATTACGTCTTGATTGGACCGGATTTCTTCGGGTGAGCCCTCAGCCAGCAGTCTGCCAAAATTTAGCACCGTAAGTTTCTCACAAAGCCCCATAGCCGCTTGCATATGGTGTTCCACCAGAACGGTCGTGACACCGGATTCTTGCACCTTTCTTATCAGTTGCATCATGTGTCCGATTTCTTCCACGTCCATGCCACTGAACGGCTCATCTAAAAGCAAAAGTTTTGGTTCAGCAGCTAGAGCAATTGCTATGCCTAAAGCGCGCTGTGATCCAAGCGGGAGGTTGAGCGCCAGTTGATCTTTGCGGTCCATCAGTCCCATGAAATCGAGGACCTCCAGCGCTTTTGCTGTTGCGTTTTCTTGCTTGTCGCGATCGGTGCGCAAAAGCGCATGAAGCAAGTTGATACGGGCATGCAAATGGCAACCTACTACTACGTTCTCGTACACGGTAAGTTCCTGGAACAGAGTGGTCTCCTGAAAGGTGCGAACTAACGCACGTTCCGCAATATCGCTTGCCCGCCGACCAGCGATGTCTTCTCCCTGATAAATGATCTGACCTTGGGTTGGCGGGTAAAAGCCGGCAATGGTCTTAAACATCGTGGTCTTGCCGGCACCATTCGGACCAATGAGCCCACGGATCTCCCCCGGCTCCACCGTGAAGCTCACATTGTCGAGCGCAACCAAGCCGCCGAAGCGCTTTGTTACCCCCCTGACTTCAAGCAACGCCATCGCAGGTTTTCTCGAAGCCTCCGTCTGTGCTTTGTGTCATAGATTCCCGTCAGTCAAGGCGCGCGCCGATCAGGTTTCCACCGTCGATTCTCGGGTTTCGCCTCTTATCTTATCCCTGTCGCAGATGCTTCCCCGTGTTCTTTGCCGCGTAACCGGTTGATGCCACGGCGTATCTTTGCCGGCAAGCTCTCCAACCCGTCTGGCAGAAACATGATGGCAGCTATCAAGATACAACCGTAGATGGCTGGGCGGAGTATCTCAGCCTCGCGAAACCATTCGTTCAATATCGACAGAACTGTTACTCCGATTATCGGGCCCGCAAATGTCTTCGTGCCGCCAACAATCACCCACACAAGCACGAAAACCATGGCCGCTACACCAAACTGGTGCGGATTGACAGTACCTAGGTAGTGCGCGAACAGCGCACCGGCGATGCCAACAAAAAAAGAAGCCACGACAAATGCCAGCGTTCGGTAGCGCCAGGTATTCACGCCGATCGACTCGGCAAGCGCGTCCCGCCAGTGAATCGCATGCAGCGTCAACCCGATGCGCGAGTGTTCCAAGAGATACAGGATCCATAAGCAAATGCTCACTACGACGAGGGTGAGGAAGTAGTAAGGAATAGGTTCAAAGAGCTCGATGGTGCCGAGGCCGGGGAGGGTAAGCTCAGGCGACGGGATGAGTTTAACCCCCTTCGGCCCGCCAAAGGGCCAGGTAAAGTAGTTCCAAGTTAGACGAATCGCCTCCCCGGCGGCAAACGAGCCGATAAGGAAATAAAATCCCTTCATGCGAAACAGAGGAAAACTGAGGATAAATGCAATCAGCGCCGTAATGACCCCTGCCATAGGCATGGTCAGCCAGAACGATAGGCCGACCTCCTTTGCCAGCAGGGCACTGGAGTACCCGCCCACCCCCATCAAGACCACGTGTATCAGTGACCATTCACCGGTAAGCGTCACCAGGCGGTAACTGACAACCACCAAAACGTTTATGAGCAGGAAGATCATAAAATCCTGCTGGTGGAACTTAAGAGTGAACGGCAGCACCGAAAGAAACGCAAACAGTGCAACCAGCCATATTACGCGGTAGCTTCGTTTGTTAACCATTATTCAGTCGCACGCGTCCCCATCAGCCCAGTGGGTTTGATGATCAGAACGATGAGCATGATGACGAGCCCCAGCAGGGTAGCGGCAGTGCCGCCATAATAGGTGGTCACGAAGGTGTGGAAGAAGGCATAGAGCACGGCCGCCAATACGGCGCCGGAAAGGCTGCCGATACCACCGACGATGGTCACGATGAACGCGGTGATGATAACGCCATGCCCCATATAGGGCTCTACCCGGACGATGGGCGCAATCAGCGCGCCGGCGATGCCGGCGACGCCGGCACCGACCCCCATCGCCAGCATGGAAATCTTGTTAATGTTGATCCCCTGTAGCGCGGCTGCCTCGCGATCCTGGGCGACGGCGCGCAGCGCCCACCCGAGTTTGGTGCGAGTAAGAAAAAACCAAATCAGGAGCAATAAGATCGCGGCGAGGATGACCGCCACCAGCCTTTGTGTCGCAACGGTAACGCCCTCGATAAGCTCCACCGTTCCGCGGAACGCCGGCGGCACATGTTTCATCAGACCAAGCCCACCGACCTTGACCGCGATCACCTGCAGAATGAATAAGACGCCGATGGAGGCAATCAATCCGCCAAGAGGGTTGTCACGCAGCGGTCGAAACAGCGTGCGTTCCATCAGCAGACCAATGAAGCCGACGAGAATGAAGGCTGCCAGCACCGCCGCGAAGAACGGCCAGCCGTTCTGCGAATACAGGACCCAGACTGTATAGGCCCCGACCATGAAAAGCTCACCGTGGGCGAAATTAATGATGCGCATCACGCCAAAGATCAACACAAGCCCGACGGCCATCAGGGCGAAGAAACCGCTCGCCACCAGCGCGTTCACACTGGTCTGAAGGATGACTTCCAAGTTCTTTACCGGCCTTAGAATGTGGAACCGGGGCAGTGTGCTGCCCCGGAACGCGTTTGTTGTTGTGTTGGAATCGTTAACACATAGCCGGGCTCACGAGATCTGTCCCAACGCCTTCATGTGCTTGATCATCAAGTCGCCGTGTTTCTCCCACCATGCGGGAATGCTCTTGTACTCGACGATCCTCGCCCGGCCGTTCTGAATCGTCACCACCGGCCAATTGCCGACCAGCGCATTGTCGATCCCCCAGAGCTCCTTGCCCCACCATTTCGCGTTGCCGTACACATGAGGGGCTTCCCCTCCGGCCTTCATGGCCTTCAGCACGTTCATTGGCTCTACGCTGCCCGCCTTTTCGGCGGCGGCCTTCCACAGATCCATGATGGAGGCGTATTCCCAGGCGACCGCAGACCAGGTGCCGGGATGCCGCTTGTTGTATTCGGCGAAGAACGGGTTCGGGTCCTTGAAGTTTATATGTGCCTCGTTGAGGGCGGGGTCATCGAAATCCGGGAACTGAAAGATAAACCCCTCGACAAAGTCCTTGCTCGT
>JBHIDJ010000036.1:0-25762 GCA_046760105.1 Acidiferrobacterales bacterium
GCCGCGCCAGGGCACATCTGTGGGTAGGCTGCCCACGCGGGTCTTTGCTTCAATTGCCATAAACTCTTGCGGGTTTTCTCCTGCTTGTTGTCTAATCATGGACTCACAGAGAAACCAAGCACGCTCAACCGTGAAGCTGACCGCAGAAACGCTCAGCGGTATCGAGTTCTTTCGTCCTCTGAGTGCGGCCGATCGTCAGGCCTTGGCCGGCCGTTGCCAGGGCCGTCGATACGGGCCAGATCAGTCGATCGTCTCGCATGGTGAGAAAACGACGGACGTTTATTTCATCGTCAGTGGCCAAGTCCGCGCTACCATCTATTCACGATCAGGCAAGGAGATAAGTTTCCGCGATCTCGGTGCGGGTCAGATGTTTGGCGACCTATCGGCCATTGACGGCGAACCTCGTTCGGCAAATGTAGTTGCCTTGATGGAGTCTTTGATTATCACCATGCCGGCCAATGTTTTCTGGCAAGCTTTGCGTGAACATGCAGCGGTCGCCGAGGTAACTTTGAGGGAGTTGGTAAACCTGGTCCGGCGACTTTCCGAGCGCGTCGTTGAATTCAGTACGCTAGGTGTAAAGAATCGCATCCATGCCGAGCTATTGCGGCTGGCGCATGAAAATATGCAAGATGAAAACACCGCTGCGATTTCCCCAGCCCCAACGCATGCGGATATTGCCAGCCGCGTGAGCACCCACCGCGAAGCGGTCACGCGCGAGTTAAACCAGCTCGCTCAGAGCGGCCTGATCGAGCGGCGCAGCGGCACGCTGATCATTTGTGACGTGCCTCAGCTGGCGCGGATGGTGCAAGAGGTCCGCGGTGAATAAGCTCGACAAATCAGGTCAGCGACCCGGGAAATGCCCTAGAAATCTGAAAGTTACCAGCCCCTTTCCGGTGTAAATCAGCCCGCTCTCGTGTCGACGCCCCTTGTAGCGGGCTCGGAGTCGCTTTTTGTGCCGCCGGTGTGACAAATACCACATGTCGGGGCAGCCTATTGTGGTGATCATGGCCGGGGTACTTATACTGGTATTGAAACCGGTGCAACTAGCAGGAGTGATCAAACCATGTATAACTATTACGAGCGCGATACAGGCAATGCTGGCCACCGCGACGTGTATTGTGCATGGATAGTGGCGGTGACTCTATTCTTTGGCCTGTTTGTATTAGCTATCGTTTGATGGGCCCCACGGCGGGACGAGCGGATTTGCTTCGTGCAGGCATATCTCGCACCCCAGGGGCCTTAACCCCTTTCAAAAATCCCACACACTAAAACCATATTTGCTTCCACGTAGTTCACTACGTTGGGAGCAATTAGCGTGGAGAGAGTTATAGGATTGCTCGCTGGTGCCTTCATCTTGGGTCTAAGCGCGCTCCCGGCACAGGACTTCCTCGGAATGCCGGGCTTTATCTGCTATATTGCATCAGCGCGCCGAATACGAACAGGAAGACACTCGCCAGAGTGAGGCACTGACATGGTGAACGCGTCCAAGCTGACACTGAGCTGTTGGTGGGAAAGCGCGACCATTCCGTCATTCCAGAAAGGGCCACCGCAAAGGAGGCTCCATGCCTACATTAAACCCTGATTTAAACGCTACGATGCTGCAGAGCAGACTCGCTTTAGGGTTATTGCTCATGGGCGCCTTTCTTACCATGGGCGCGAAATTTTGGACCGAGCAACCGATCGATGATATCGCAACAGTCGCCGGGACCTGGAAGGGGAAGACGTTTTTCCAATGCTCACGTAGGTGCTCGGTCACTTTCATTATCGAGGAGAACGGCGCCTACGAAGGCAAGGATCGCAACGGCACCTTCAGCGGCACGCTTCGCATCGGCGATGGAAAAATCCTGTATCAGACAAGAGAAGGGCACAACATCACACTCACCCTACAAAGGCACGAGCGAGAACAGGTTTTAAGAGGCTTTAATGAGGATGGCGAACTTACGGTCTTATTAGAACCAGCCAAGCCAAAGCGCGCGAAGCGGAAACAGAAGCGGAAACAAAAGAAGGGGAAAAAGCTCTCGGTTGAAGAGGCCAAGCAAATCATCGCCGAACTTAAAGACACTGCCTTCAGACCGCCGCCAAAATCCATCAATGATGTCTTGGCTTTGGTCGGGGCGCAGGATCTGACCCCGCCTGACTGTGAGGCATACCCCAGACTCTCTGAGGACGAGGTGCGCGAATTGATAGATACCGCGCCGCGAGCTGGAAGCGGACTCTGGTTCAACCGCGCGACTGTCGCGGAAGATCAGGCGAGCATTGCGTTCCTAAGGGGGAATTTTCCCGCCAGCATCAAGTACCTGAAGTGGGCGATCGACGAGACCCCTTTCGATTGGAGGAACGCCCAGGCCATGCGCTATGCGAGGTTAGCAACCTATTATGCCTTTGCTGGGGATTTCCGTTCCGCAGACAGGGCGATCTCAGAAGCCCGTCGGCTCTGGAGCCGTTCGCGTCATTATTTGCACGGACATCCACGATGGGTTGCGAGGGTCAGATTCGATGTCCACCGAGCCCGGGCGGCCATCGCCGACTCGAAAGGCGATTTGATCCGAGCAGAAGCCTATCACCGCCGGGCGATCAAGGCGTGGGGAGGGGGCTGGTTTGAGCTCGCAAAGCTGGGACTGGCCCGGAATCTGATGCGCCAAGGGCGCCTCATGGAGGCAGAACGCGTGGTTCGTGGAGTGTTGGCCGAAGAAACGAGGACGAGCGTCGGGGCGGATATATCGCGAGAGCAATCGATCGTTCCCATAGCCTTCGGCCAGCTTAGCGGGATCATGTACGAGCAAGGGCGCTACGGGGATGCAGAAGCCCTGGCGCGCGTCAGCATGAAGCTTCATCGCGCGGTATGCGCGGCCCCCGAGAATCCGCACCTTGCCACCGTTCAGAACGTGCTCGGCCGGTCCTTGGTCGCGCAGGGGCGTTGGCAGGAGACCCTCGCCCAATATGAGGCCATTCGTTCTAACATGGCGGCCGATCCGGAAACCTTCGAGCGGCTCTTTGCCGGTAACCTCGCCTGGGCCATGGCATTGCTTGAGGTGGGGCAAATCGAGCAGGCAAGGGACAAGCTGCGACACGCTTTGGACCGTGCCAAGCGCCGCCTCGGCAAGGACCACTACGAGACAACCGAAATCCGCGGTTTTCTCGCGCTCACCCAGCTCGCAAGCGGCGATAGAACGGGGGCCCTCAAGGAGCTCAGCTCTGTGATTGAGACTCTCCTAGAGCGCTCGCGCGAGGCGAGCGGCGAGGGCACGAGCCTCACCGCACGCGACCGACGCCTGAAATTCATTATCGATGCCTATATCGGGTTGCTCACGGACAGTTACGGCACCGACCTTGAACGGGACAGTGGTATTAATGTGCTGTCCGAGGCCTTCCGCCTGGCGGATGTCGCCCGATCCAGGGCAGTGCAGCGTGCGTTGTCCGCCAGTGGTGCCAGGGCGGCGCTCCCGGACCCCGCGCTCACTGAACTGGCACGCCAGGAGCAAAACACACAGATGCGGATCGCAGCCCTTTATGGAACCCTGGCGCAGGTGCTTGCGCGCCCGGTCGCGGAACAGGATCGAAAAATGATCCGCACTTTGCAGACCACAATTGATCAGCAGCGCGCTGCGCGTGCGGCGGTATTGAGAGAGATCGAGAAACGCTTTCCCGCGTATGCCGCGCTTGCGGACCCGAAGCCGGCGACAATGAGCCAGGCACGAACCGCGTTACGCACGGGGGACGCATTGATCGCTACTTACACGACCGCCGAGCGCACCTACGTATGGGCGGTGCCCGCCTCGGGTCAGTTCGCCTTCGCCGCCGTCGAGCTCGGGCTCGCAGAACTCAAAAGAATAGTAACGCGGCTGCGCGCGGCCCTAGATCCGCAAGCCGAGGCGCTCGGCGACATCCCGGCTTTCGATCTGGCCGCCGCCTGGCGACTGTATGAAACGTTATTAAAACCTGTCGAAGCAGGGTGGAAGGGATCGAAACACCTGTGGGTAGTGGGCCATGGCCCGCTGGCGCAACTCCCCATATTAGTTCTTCCCACTACCCCCTTTGAATTGCCACCTGAAACGTTACCGCTTTTTGCAAACTATCGGGCTGTGCCGTGGTTAGCACGCACCCATACGATATCAGCACTGCCATCGGTAGCGTCGCTGATCACATTGCACAAGCTCCCGGCAGGTGACCCCACCCGCCGCGCCTTCGCCGGCTTTGGCGATCCCTGGTTTAACGAAGCGCAGGCAACGCTAGCCCAGGCCGAGGGCAACGTGCAGGTCGCACAAGTAACAAGAAGGGGCTTTGCCGTGCGCGGCCTCCCGTTAGCGCGGCGCAGCGTGCCACAGACACGCTCGTTAGACAGCGCGGCGTTGGCAAAGCTTCCGCGTCTACCGGGTACAGGAGACGAGGTCAAAAGCATTGCGCGGGCACTGAAGGCAAATCCTTCCACCGATGTCTTCACAGGTGCCAAGGCCTCTGAAAGCCAAGTCAAGTCGATGGACTTATCTGATCGACGCGTGATTGCCTTCGCCACCCACGGCCTGGTCCCCGGCGATCTCGATGGCCTGACACAACCGGCCTTGGCCTTATCTTCGCCCCAAGTCACCGGCGAGAAAGACGATGGGCTGCTCACCATGGGAGAGATCCTAGGGCTCAAGCTCAATGCGGACTGGGTGGTGCTCTCGGCCTGTAACACCGCTGCCGCCGAGGGCAAAGGCGCCGAGGCGGTCTCAGGCTTAGGGCGTGCCTTCTTCTATGCGGGCGCGAGAGCTTTATTAGTCTCCAACTGGCCCGTCGAAACCACGTCGGCCAAAGCCCTCACCACGGACCTTTTCCAACGCCAGGGGAAAGACCCAACCCTCACCCGCGCCGAGGCCTTACGGCAAGCGATGCTTCAGCTCATCGATGGACCGGGCTATGTCGATGCGCGGGGGCGTACCTTGTTCTCCTATGCCCATCCCATCTTCTGGGCGCCGTTTTCCTTGGTGGGGGATGGGGGTTAGTCTTCGGTGACCCTTGGGGGCAGACTAGATGTCTAAATTGCGTGTATTTGTAACCATAGTTTTGGTTGTCGGTTTGTGGGGGCTAGCCAATGCCGCTCAGCTGGTCGTGATCGCCTCAACTGCAGCAAACTTCAAACTCGGTGCAATTATCGATGGCGCAAAAACGATCACGCTGCCGCAAGGCTCCTCGGTCACACTGATATCGTCCGAGGGAAAGACGATCAAGCTGAGGGGCCCCTACGAAGGTCAACCGGACTCTTCGCCAAGCACGAGTAGCAACGATCTCCTCCAATCGCTGTCCCGGCTCGTCGCGGGTCCTCCCGAAAACGACCCATCTCTGGCAGTGTTTCGTTCCGGCGCAGGATCTGCTCGACCGGACGTATGGTCGATCAATGTTGATCGCTCGGGTGTCTACTGCGCGCTCCCTAATAAAGTGGTGGCACTTTGGCGTGCTAAGGCGCGCAAAAATACCGTGCTGACGCTTAAGCAAATCGGAGGTCAGGAAGAGCAAACCAGTAAAGACTGGCCGCCGGGCGAACTGACTATGCTATGGCCCCCCGAAGTACCGCTTTCGAACGGAGCGACGTATCAGGCGCAACTTAAGGGTCAAAGCAAGTCTGTTAATTTTACAGTGATCTTTGTCCCAGAGAACCTCCCAACCAAAGCCCACCGCGCTGCGTGGATGGCGGATAATAATTGTTTGCGCCAAGCGCTACGGCTGGTCGATGCGCTTGCCCAAACCGCAAGGTAAGAGACTTACGGGCGCTGTTTGGAGTCACTTACTTATCGCTCATCACAATAGTGGCGCCAGCCTCTCCGGATGCCAGACGTTTGGTGTGGAATGCGATTAATGCATCATCCGGATACTTCTGTGCCAATTCGTCAAAAGCTTGGGCGGCTTCGGTATCCCGATGTTCCAGCAATCGGTACGTCTTCAAGTAGTCGGCGGTTTTCGGATCGCTAGCGTCCGCCTCGGATAGGGGTTCGAAGACATCAATGGCGTCTGTTTTTCCCTTTAGGACGAGCTGCCCAACGGGCCGAAAAGTAATACTTTGACACCTCTTTGCTGTTGCTCCGCTTACACAGATGCTCGTACCGAGGTGCTTGTTTACGCTTTCTAAGCGCGCTGTTGTGTTGATGACGTCACCGTGCGCCGTGTAATCGAAACGCTTCCTTCCGCCGAAGTTACCCACCACCGTAATTCCGGTGTTGATGCCGATACGAGTCTTGCCGAACGGAATACCGCGGGTAGCTTGCTCGGATCTAAAGGATTCGCAGAAGCTATCTAGCTCTATCGCACATTTCACGGCGCGCTCCGGATGGTCGGGCTGATCGCTCGGCGCATTAAAAATGACGTGCAGCGCGTCGCCAACTATCTTGTCAATCGTTCCACCGTATCGCAGCACAATGTGGCAGGTCTCATCGAGATACTCGTTTAGGAGCGGTACGAGAATCGTTGGTTCCGTCTGCTCGGTGAGAGCGGTGAAGTCTGCAATGTCCGTAAACAAAAAGGTTGTTTCACGTTTTTCTCCACCGAGTTTCAGGCGACTCGGATCAGCAACGAGTCGTTCGATTACGGTCGGGGCAACGTATCGAGCGAACGCGTCGCGAATAAATCGTTTCTGCACCCGTTCCTGGCGCCACAGATGGGCGGTGACAATACCGCCTGATGCGGCTAGCGCGATGGTCGGAACAACGACTGGCACTAACGGCCCGCCTTGTTGGTAAAGCACGAGTGCTCCGATCCACCCGAGAGCGATGACAAAGGCTCCGATGGCAATGCGTGCACCGACCGGTGCGTTGATAACAGCGACAAGGGTCCCGACTGCTGCAAACAGCAGGATGACGAGTATGTCCTGCCAATCGGTGAGTCGCCGTCCCTTTCGGCCTTCTAGCAGCTGCGCTAGCGCATGCGCATGTATGACGACGCCGGGCGCCCTTCCTGCCTTCGGCCCTGCCGTCGCAGCAAACGGAGTGCGATGGCGATCACTCAGCACGAGATCGGCGCCGATCAACACGATCTTTCCCGTAAACCAAGCGGGAGGTAGCAGTGGCACCGCGTGTGCGGGAAAGATTGGAAACGGAGGCGTTTCCGCATCGGGGCCGCCCCGATAGTCTAGGGGAACTGACCTTGAATTTGGCACCTTGGCGCCGACCGCCTTCGCGTTGGCCGCAGCAAATCCGAGTATCTCTCGATCTGCTTGTTTCCTTATGTAGATGGACCGCACGGTGCCGTCTGTCCTGTCTTCAGCCACGTAAGCAAGGCCGCGCTCCACTCCACCCAGGTACTCGTTCAGGAAAGCCGACTGGCGCTCTGTAAGCCGGCTCTCGGCGTCAACCCAGGCCACCACAATGGGGATCCGTAAATCCTGCAGCGTTTTACGAAGGGCTTGGTCTTTTTTTGGCTCGGTCGGCTGATCCAGCAGAATGTCGAGGCCGATGAGCCTTGCCCCTTTTTGCTGAAGATCAAGGAGAAGATTGCTTAGGAACTGCCTGTCCAGGGGTGACCGATAAGACAAGGTCGCAAGCGTATCTTCCGTGACAGTAACGATCACGATGTCTTTCGACTGCGGCATCGGCGGCGTCAAGGACGCAACGCGCAGATCATAGACCCAATTCTCAGCCAACCGAGCCAGTGGAAAGAACTGTGCTCCGAGGGTGCAAACCGCGGTCACGGCAAGAACGATGACCGACGCATGCACAACATCCCTACGCCGGTTCGAAGGCGTTGTTGGCGTGTCAGCCAAAGCCTGATCGTTTAGCCAGATATCTTGACGTTGCCTAACCAGATTTCCATGCCTTTACCAACATATCCAGCGTGGACGTCTGGATGATTCCGCGTTGACGCGTAACTGGGACTACGCGACCTCGTGGTTCGCGAGCAGCTCAATTGACCTGACCAGCGTCGAGTGGTCCTTGTCAGCCCATCCGTGGGCGGCGCAACTATTGAATAACTCCTGCGTCGTTGCCGTGTTGGGCAAGTTCATGCTCAGTGCGCGCGCGCCCTCCAATGCCAGGTTGAGGTCCTTCCGGTGCAGTTCGATGCGGAACCCGGGTTCAAATGTGCGTTTGATCATGCGCTCGCCGTGGACTTCGAGGATACGGGAGCCCGCAAAGCCCCCCATGAGCGCTTCACGCACCTTTGCGGGATCAACCCCCGCTTTAGAAGCGAAGACGAGTGCTTCGCTCACCGCCTCAATCGTCAACGCTACAACGATCTGATTGGCGACCTTACACGTCTGGCCGGCACCGTTTTCACCAATCAGTGTGATGTTTTTCCCAATCAGCTCGAACAGCGGCTTGATTCGATCGAAGGTCGTTTGCGAGCCGCCAACCATAATCGTTAGCGCCGCATTCTTTGCGCCGACTTCACCGCCCGACACCGGCGCATCCAGATAGTCGCAGCCCAGTTCGTTGATCTTGGCAGCGAACTTCTTCGTTTCGATCGGCGAGATCGAGCTCATATCCACCACAGTCTTGCCGGAGCTCAAACCCTCGGCGACGCCATCCGGTTCGAATAACACCGCGGCGACGTCTGGCGTGTCCGGCACCATGGTGATGATAACCTCGGCCTGTTGCGTGACCTCTTTGCAACTTGCACATTCAACGGCGCCGCCATCAACAAGCTCCTTGGGCAAGGGCGAACGATGTTTGACCAGAAAAAGTTCATGACCAGCCGCCTGCAAATGACCCGCCATCGGCCGACCCATGATGCCTACGCCAATAAAACCAATCTTGCTCATTGTGAAAATCTCCTCCTAGTTAGGCAGGGATTCCTGTCTAGAGATATGGACGCACCCAGTCCAAACCTGCTTCGGTGGTGGTCTTGGGTTTATACTCGCAGCCAATCCAACCGTCGTAGCCGATACGTTCCAAGAACTCGAACAAGAATCCATAGTTGATTTCGCCACTGCCTGGCTCGTGGCGGCCGGGGTTGTCGGCAAGCTGCATGTGTTTGATAACACCGAGGTTGCTTTCAATGGTTCGCGCGAGATCGCCTTCCATGATCTGCATGTGATAGATGTCGTATTGCAGTTTGAGATTATCGGACCCGACCTCGTCAATGATCGCCAATGCCTGGTTCGAATGGCATAGAAAAAAGCCGGGGATGTCCCGCGTATTAATCGGTTCGATCAACAGGGTAATACCGGCGATCTTAAGGATGCCGGCGGCAAACTTGAGATTGTCGACCAGCGTTTCATGCAGCTTTTCTTGCGCGACGTCTTCGGGCGCGATCCCAGCCAGGCAGTTCAGCTGCTTGCAACCCAGTGCCGCGGCGTAATCAATCGCTTTTTCAACGCTGTCCTGAAACTCACTAACGCGATCGGGGTGACAGGCAATACCACGTTCGCCAGCATTCCAATCGCCGGCCGGCAGATTATGGAGTACCTGCGTCAGACCATGTTCATGCAACTGCTCGTTTAACGCTTGTTTCCCGTAGGCGTAGGGGAAGAGATACTCAACGCCCCTAAAACCCGCCCGCCCGGCGGCCTGGAAGCGGTCAAGAAAGTCGACCTCGTTGAACAACATCGTCAGGTTAGCGGCGAACTTCGGCATGTCATTACGCACTCAGCCCGTAGCCCTGGCTTCAGCCGCAGGTCGGAGCAGCGTTTCCATTTCGCGCCGAATCGTCACCGCTTGCGATGTTTCGTCCACTTCAACGTCACACCAACGGATCGGTTGGCCGGCGTCGACAGCGTTCTTTAGTTTCACGCCGTGGGCAAGTCCGATCGGCAGGCCGCCAAGGGCAAGCGAGTCTGCTGCCGGCATCAGACGTCCCCATACCGTGTAGCCGCCCTCGCCATCGAGCAACTCGCCCGGCCGAAGATTCTGTTTCGTTATCGCTACGACATCGCCGAGAAACTGCTGCGATGTACCGGTGGCCTCACCGCGCAGCGCGGCAGACGCGATGCTGATGCCGAGCTCGAGGCCAATGAGGTGATAAGGACGATAAAGCGCTGCGTAGCGCCCACTCTCGTCCGTTCTGACACCATACTCCCCAAGACAGTGCGCGGTATAGTCCGACGGTGCCTCGAAGGTAACATAGACGCCCCAGCGCAGATCGCGTTCGACGTCGCTGCCGTCCCGGTTTTGTGAGGACACCACTTCGACTGTGCCTTTATGATGCAGCACGCCGCCCTCGGACCGTGGCTTCAAAAGCTGTGGTAGAGCATCTACGCTGCTGGGCGGAAACGCCAGGCCCTCTGGTGCCGGCGCAAGACCGGTGGCATTGGCGACTGCCGCCATCTCGATCGCCGATTTAGTTCCATCCAGAAACGAATTGAACATTTTCGGATTCATGCCGCCGCGAGCGGCCTGCTCGGGCGTGAGCCCATAGTACTGCCACACGGTCTCAGGGGTGGAGGCGTGGTATTCCGGTAGGTACTTGGTGCCCTTGCCGGCACAAACGACGTCGAACCCCGTAGCGCGTGCCCAGTCGACGAGTTCGACAATAAGTGCAGGTTGATCACCATAGGCTAGCGAGTAGACGACACCTGCGTCGCGCGCGCGCCGCGCAAGCAATGGCCCCGCCAGCACATCGGCCTCGACGTTGACCATCACGATATGACGGTGTGCATCGAAACAGGTCAGCGCATGGCGAATGCCAGCCGTGGGATCGCCCGTACAATCAACCACCACCTCCATTCCGTCGGCGGCGATGAGGGCGGCGGCATCCTCGGTTAGGTGCGTCGAACCTTGTCTTATCGCTGCCTCGAAAGAGCGGGCCCCGATCTGCTCCCCGGTCCAGCCGGTGCGCTCGAATGAAGCGCGCGCCCGCACGATGTCGAGGTCACACACGGCCATGACGTGCAGACCCGGTGTCTGTCTGGCCTGGGCGAGAAACATGGAGGCAAACTTGCCAGCGCCGATGACGCCTACGCGCACCGGGTTTGCTTTTGCTCGTTCGCGTAGCAGACGATGCAGGCTCATATTCTTGTCGTCATATGGTGGAATGGGCGAGTTTAGCTGCGAACCTGTGCTGAGACCAGGGTTAGCAAATCCTTGCTAGGCACGGGGTTAAGCCACTGCATAACGACGCTGAGCAGCCGTGAATTCCGATGCCGGTATCCGCAACGACCGCCCTTTAGCGGGGAAAACACAACGATTATCCGCTAAGTCTCAGTGGTTTCAGACGGCCGGCACACATTGCGCTACGTCGTTTAGTCAATGCGATCCGGAGTTCCCGAGTTATGAGCAGTAGTATGAAGACAGATATTGCGGCTTATGTTAATGCCAATATCGAGCACCCGGAAATCTCACGCCTCCATTTGTTCAAGGGCGCGAGTCTCCTGTCGATAGACGGTTTGTTAAACACCTGCCCGGTGCTCAATCTGGAAGCGGGGAAGACCCTTATCTGCGCCGGACAACCTAATCAGGAAGCTGCTTCGGTTACCACCGCGGGCGTTGAACTATCGCTCTTCGCACCAGACTAAATGTCTGGCGACTGCGAGCAAATAACGTGACAACACCACTTAAATACCGTGCGTCGGCGAAGATAATTGTTTTTCTAGGTTTACTCTTCTTATTCTCGCCGCACAATTTTAGCGCTGCGCAAATCACACCAGACTCAGAGCAGATGGCAGTCCAGTTTCTCGGACTGCTTGTTACGTCGCCGAGCGACCGAGAAGTGGCTCTGGTCGAGATCGACGAGAATTGGCGAGAGGATTTCACGCCAATGCTCTTGGAGGTCATCTATTTGACCCGTGATCCTGCATTCGCTGCACATCTGATCGAATTTCTGGGGATAAAGACCAAGCAAGAATACGGTTACGATATCAACAAGTGGTACGAGTGGCTCTGGAACCAAGCGCCTAAGGTTCACCCGCATTACGCCGATTTCAAAGGGGTGTTGTATAGCCTCATCGATCCGAAGTTTGGTCGCTATTTCGGCCGCGAGCGCACAACTAAGATTCGTCTCGATGAAGTACGCTGGGGCGGCGTACGGCAAGACGGCATCCCGCCCTTGCGCTATCCGAAGATGATCCCAGCCAAGGAAGCCGATTATCTCGATGATGACAACATTATCTTCGGCCTCGAGGTCAACGGTGATGCACGCGCCTACCCGAAGCGCATTCTAGGCTGGCATGAGATGTTTATCGATGATGTGGGCGGCGTACCGGTAGCGGGTGTCTATTGTACGCTTTGCGGGACCATGATCCTTTACAAGACTGTCCACAACGGCGTTAACCACAAGTTAGGTACGAGTGGCTTTCTGTACCGCTCCAACAAACTGATGTATGACCAGGAGACGCAATCGCTTTGGAACACGATCTGGGGGCGACCGGTAATTGGACCCCTCGCGGACAAGGACATCACGCTGGAGCGGCTGAGTGTGGTGACCACCACCTGGGGTGAGTGGCATCGGCGGCATCCGAACTCGCAAGTCCTTTCATTAGCCACGGGCTACTACCGCGACTACTCTGAAGGCACTGCCTACCGCGATTACTTTGCCACGGATGATTTAATGTTTAACGTGCCGAAGTTGGACAAACGCCTCAAGAATAAAGACGAAGTACTCGGCCTGATCTTTAGTCAGTACCCGGATAAACCAATGGCACTTGCTGTAGACTATCTCACTGCGAATCCGATCTATCATGATCGCGTGGGAGATCTCCAATTTGTCGTGCTGACAGACACATCTGGCGCGAATCGAGTCTACGAGACCAAGGGCATCCGGTTTAAGAAATGGGATCTTGATCGAACCGCGGTGGACGAGAAGGATATCCACTGGGTAATGAGCGAAAACCGGCTCGAGTCTGCCGACGGCCGTGTCCTGTATCGCCTACCGGCGCATCGTGCATTCTGGTTTGGGTGGTACTCAGCCTACACTCATACGCGTTTGGTTCAATAAAGCAAGCTAGCCTTGACCTAATAATAATCTGGTTCGTTCGCGGGCTTCCACTTGATGTTGCAACCCATACTGGCCTTCTGATCCGCAGACAATGAGCGCTGTTGCAGTACCGCATCCGCTGCTGCCCGTAGGTCCTCGCCTGTCACCGGGACGTTATTACCCGGTCGACTGTCGTCGAACTGTCCGCGATACACAAGCCTCCGCGCCTCATCAAATAGAAAGAAGTCAGGGGTACAAGCAGCGCGATAACTTTTGGCCACTTCTTGTGCTTCGTCATAAAGGTAGGGGAACGTGTAGCCGGCTGTCTTAACTTCTTCGACCATTTTTTCAGGGCTATCATCGGGATGGGTCGACACATCGTTGGCGTTGATACCGACCACGCCAAGACCCCTCGCCTGATAGTCACGCGCAAACGCGGCCAACTCGAACCGGATATGCTTGACGTAGGGACAGTGATTGCACATGAACACCACCAGCAGCGCAGGCGAATCGCTAAAATCCGCCAACGAAACATGCTTGCCCGTCGTGTCCGGCAGGCTAAAGTCCGGGGCGGGTGTACCCAGTTCAAGCATGGTTGAAGATACGGCAGCCATCTATCTAACCTCTCTGAGTGGTTTGGGGGGTGATGGTCGAAAGCGCGATCTTACTGCGCTTTAGAGGCTTACACAAAGCCGTTGAAAAGGCCGGTCTGTGAAGAGAGGGTTGAACCCCGAAAAGGCATGCTTATCTACGTTGTCGATGAGTGCGACCGTGCTTACGGAGGGTGCGGGCTTCCGCAAGTTCGCTATCATTTGACTGGTCAGGTTCCAGCGGTGTGCTGCTCCGGTCCGGGAAAGCATTATGTCCAGATGTCTCACAGGATTCGTGGGTGAAGTGGACCACCTCCACCGGGTTTTCGGTAAATGGGCGCCCGAGGCTGATCATACCATTGTCGTTAAGTGGCATTTCTTCTCGACGCAAGAAAAGGTCTTGGCCGTTTTCGATGCGCACGTGTGTACCGTTAGTGCTCTGGTCAATAATGAAAAATTTTCCGCGACTAAGCTCGAAGCGCACATGTTGTCGGGAGGCGAGCATTTCATTGATCTGCAGGTCAACGGTATTGTCCCTCCCAAGAAGGGCAGACGGGCGGTCGTTATTGAGCTCGATCTCCCTATCACGATAGCGCAGGTATAGTTTTACGTTAGGCGTTTGTGCCTCTATCACGCCCGTCACCAACTGCGTGATCTCCTCGTCGTGCCAAAGCACTTCGTAAAGGTCTATGTCTTTCTTCTTGCCTTTGATCGACACACGATCGATGAGTCGGGTTTTGGTCTGCATGGACGGCGACAGGTTTTCCACCGTCACTTGAGTGGTAATGATTTGTTCTGCCTTCGCCTGTGCCGCGATGTGGGCTGCGAGGTTCACTGCATCACCGAACACATCGCCGGACTCAATGATGGCGGGTCCGTAATGAAGGCCGACACATATCGAAAGGGAACGCTTCCCATCGACCTCGTTTCGGCTTGCGTCCTCTGCGAGAATCTTTTGCATCTCACGGGCAGCGATGACGGCCCGTTCGGGCTGCCAGAAGGTGGACATGACTTCATCGCCGATAGTCTTTACGACGACGCCTGCATGTTTTTCGATAGTCTCGCTCATCATATCCAGGCATTTCGAAACCTTACGCTGTGCCCTGACGTCACCAAGGGTCTCGTAAAGCCTGGTGCTGCCGCTGATGTCTGCAAACATGATGGCGAGCTGCGATGTCTTGGAAGCCATGACTTAATCCAGCTGTGAATACGGGCCCAGCCCAACTCCTTGCATTTAGCGTGCCAGCGCGCTCTGCTGGCGCACTTAAGGCTGCCCTGTCCGCCCCCTCGAGTTCATGTTCAAAAGCCGTGGATATTCCTATATGGTGGCCAAAAACCAGGTAGATGCACATGAGCGTCACGCCAGACACATCCCTGTCGGAGGACATCACTAAGGCGTTGTGCCGCCTCGGCTTACTGGACAGTGGTGAACAGGCGGCTGTGGCTCCCCTCGCGGGTGGGGTGTCGTCAGATATTTGGCGGGTCGATCTCCCGCAAGGGGCGGTGTGTGTGAAGCGTGCGTTGCCGCGGCTCAAGGTTGAGGCGCTCTGGGAAGCACCGGTCGAGCGTAATGCCTATGAACACGCCTGGATCGAGACCGTTGCCCGGCATTATCCGGATGCGGTTCCTCGCGTTCTCGGCCACGATCCGGAGGCGAATTTCTTTGTAATGGACTATCTGGATCCGGCGGACTATCCGCTGTGGAAGGAACGCCTGCGCGAGGGCGACGCGAGCCCAGCATTTGCCGCTCGCGTAGGGACGATACTCGCTGGCATACATCGCGCAACCGCTGGTGATAAAGACATTGCCAAGCGCTTCGCCACCGATTCCATCTTTTACGCTATCCGGCTTGAGCCCTATCTGGTTGCGACGGGCGAGGTGCATGCAGATCTCTCAGCCGCACTGCAGGAGCTCGTGGACGTCACCGCCTCGACTAAGCATACATTGGTTCACGGTGATATCAGTCCGAAGAATATCCTGATCGGGTCGCAAGGCCCGATATTTCTTGATGCCGAATGCGCTTGGTACGGTGACCCTGCTTTTGATCTCGCCTTTTGTCTCAACCATTTTCTTCTCAAGTGTCTTTGGACGCCGCGCGCGGCACGAAATTTTCTCGCCTGTTTCACCGCTATGGCCGCTGCCTATCGTGTTGTCATAACCTGGGAGTCGAAAGACGAGCTGGAGACGCGGGCGGCACGTTTGTTGCCGGGTCTGTTCCTAGCGCGTGTCGACGGCAAGTCGCCGGTCGAGTACATCACCAAAGAGCGCGACAAAGAGCGGGTACGCCGTGTCGGTCGGGCACTGCTAGCAGCGCCCGTGGCGCGGCTTGAACATGTGCGTGCTGCGTGGGGGAAGGAACTCGGGCTATGACATCCGCTGAGATCCTGGCGGTAGTTGGTCGACGGGTATGGGACTCGCGCGGCCGTCCGACGGTGGAGGCTGAGGTACGGCTTGCCGGCGGCGCAACCGGCCGCGCCATTGCCCCGGCTGGGGCGTCAACAGGGTCAGGCGAGGCTGCTGATCTGCGTGATCGCGGCACGCGTCTGGGTGGTTACGATGTGCGTCGCGCGGTCGGAAATGTTAACCGGGAGATCGCGGGTGCCCTCAAAGGGTGTGACGCCACGGATCAGGCGCACATCGACCAAACCCTCATCGAGCTTGACGGTACACCCGATAAAGGTCGACTAGGAGCCAACGCCATCGTCGCCGTATCAATGGCGGTGGCACACGCAACGGCTGCCGCTGCCGGCGAGCCACTGTGGCGTTACCTGCTCGGTGACGGCGAGGCTGTCCTCCCATTGCCTGAGATTCAGATTTTTGGTGGCGGCGCCCATGCCCACGGACGCGTTGATATCCAAGATTTTCTTGTGGTTGCGCCCGGTGCCAGTAGCTTCGATGAAGCGCTCGAGTGGACGGCGGAGGTGTACCACAAAGCGGCGGCACTGATGACGGAGCGCGGCCAGCTACAGGGTGTCGCGGACGAGGGTGGCCTATGGCCGGCGTTTTCCACCAACGAAGAGGCGTTGACCATGCTGGTGCGCGCGATCGAAGGCGCTGGTTTTACCCCAGATGTGGATGTCGGGATCGCGCTTGATGTTGCTGCCTCGGAGTTCGGCCATGGCGGACGCTATCGCATGACACGTGAGGGTCGCGAATTGGACAGTGATGGCCTCGCGGCATTACTCATTGATTGGCTCGATCGTTACCCCATTGTGTCGATCGAGGACCCTATCGGGGAAGACGATGAGCAGGGGTGGATTAACTTTACGCAGGCGGTCGGTGATCGTGTGCAAGTCGTTGGCGATGACCTGTTGGTTACCGATGCAGAACGGGTGCGCCAGGCAGCGGCACGACGTCTGTGCAACGGGGTGTTATTGAAGCCCAATCAAGCGGGAACGCTGACCGAGACGCGCGCGGCTTTTGAGGCGTCGCGTCAGGTTGGGTTTGATGCGATTATTTCGGCGCGCTCTGGCGAGAGCGAAGACGTCACCATCGTGCACCTGGCGGTCGGCTGGGGCGTGCGCCAACTCAAGGTCGGTTCGTTCTCGCGTTCCGAGCGTATGGCCAAGTGGAACGAGGGGCTTCGCATCGAGGAGGCATTAGGCACGAAGGCCCGCTTCGCCGGGGGCGCAGTCTATCGAAGTAGGCACCGTGCCTGACTTTGCCTACTTATCTCGACGTGCCGTGCGTGAACACGGTAGAAGGAGGAAGCAGTGAGTGCATCTGATGTCATGACATCCAACCATCTATTGGAAGTGGCCAGAACCACGGTGAAGGCGGCGCAATTCTGCTTTCTCGTGACGGCCGATAAGGATGGTGAGTCTTATGCGCGATTAATGCAGCCGTTCGAGCCCGAGGAAGACCTCACGGTCTGGTTAGGAACGAGCCCGCGGTCCCGCAAGTTCCACCATATCCGCCACAACACCCGAGTACTGCTCGCGTACCCTGATGGCCACCGAGGTGCTTACGTAACACTGTCGGGCAGTGCGGAAATCGAGACCGACGTTGAGCTCCGCAAGAAACGTTGGCGCAATGATTTTGCCGCGTTTTGGCCAGATGGCCCTACCGGCGATGACTACCTGCTAATCCGGTTTGTCCCGTCACGCATCGAGCTTATGAGCGCTGCAGAGGGTATTGCACCGGAGCCTTACGGTCTACGGGCTGCTGTCCTGACGCGCGAGGGCGGAAGCTGGGCGATATCTCCAGTATAAGTGTCGCCTCACGACCGCTCGTGTTGGCCACACGGCCCAACAAGCTGGCGCGACACCGGGAGCATTAAAGGTACTTTTTCAAGAACGCGAGGGTCCGCGTCCAGGCCAGTTGGGCGGCTTGCGCGTTGTACCTTGCGCCGGTCTCATTGGCAAACGCGTGGTCGGCGTTCGGATAGATATAAATCTCGTGATCACCACTCAAGGTTTTCAGCTTCGCCTGAAATTCTTTCACGTTGTCGACCTTTATTGCGCGATCTTTTTCGCCAAAGTGGCCTAGTATAGTTGCACGCATTTTGCTCAAGTCATCCTTCGGATTAAAACGTCCGTAGTAAATTATGGAGCTTTTTACACCCAAATCGTTCTTGGCCATTTGATAGGACCAACCGCCACCGAAACACCAGCCGACGGAACCCAAGCGGTTCGTTATCACCATATTGGGTCTGCTTTTGAGATAATCGACGGCATGACGAAGATTGGCGAAAGCCGCGTTCATGTTCCGTCTCACTGAAGTCGCGAGCTCTTTCGCTTTATCTCGTGTGGTCGCGACTTCGCCGTTGTAAAGATCAACCGCCAGCGCCACGTAGCCCTGCTCGGCAAAACGCCGTGCATTATCCCGAATGTTATCGTTTAACCCCCACCATTCGTGGATCAGGATCAATGCTGGGTGGGTTTTGCCATCAGCCGGTCTGGCCAGGAAACCTTTTACGTTCCCATCGGGGCTGTACGCGACCGTCTCAGTAACTACTTGGGCAGCCTGCCCAGAAAGCGTGTAAAGAAGCGTACTCACAGCTAGTATTGACGAGAAGGCTCGAAGCATCGATTTCGGAAGAGTCCTCATTCCAATATCCTCCCTAAGGCACTAGTAACGGTTATTTTGTCATGACATTTAAGATATGTCACAGGGGTAGGCGAACCTGTGTTACGTCGATCATCGTGTTGCGGGTGACGCGCTCTGCTAACTCTTCCTCGCTCTCGGCGGATGCGTCTCTAGAAACGACAACAGTCGTAGGAATGCGCGGCAGAATCTATGAAGCCGGTTACGCGAGATTTTTCTCTGGTGATTACTCAGTGAAAACGCGAATTTAAAGGACTGGCACGTACGCCGCACACTGCTGTTTCAAGAGCCTGCCGGGCGTCCGGTGCGCAGTTCCACTTCAAAACACGTGCCGCCACCCTTGCGCGGTACGCAGCGCACCTCACCACCGTGGTGACGGGCGATCTGACGCACGAGTGCGAGGCCGAGACCGATACCACCGTCGCTCAACTCACGCACGTCGGCCGGACGGTAAAAGGGCTCGAAGATGCGCTCCCGCTCCGCTTCGTGCACGCCCGGTCCGCGGTCGGCGACCACTAGCTTTACGGCTGATTCATTCAAGCGCTCCAATGTTGCGTCGATGGGGGTGCCCCGGCCGTGGCGGCGCGCATTTTCAAACAAGTTTCTGACTAGCCGGCGAAGCATGCGGCCATCGCCTTTAACGTTCAGCGGGACGCCGCCGACGTTGGCATCCACGCGCGCGCCTTCCTCCGCCAGCACCGCGAGTAGATCGACATCGTCAGAGTGCTCGAGCTCGTCGATCGCTTCCAGTCGGCTTGCGAGCAGGAGTTCATCGATGAGTTGGTCGAATTCAGCGATGTCCCGGGCGACGCTATCGCGTAGCTCGGGTCGTTCTTCGGCGGCGAGCAGCTCGATGGCCATCCGGATGCGGGTGAGCGGCGTGCGCAGTTCGTGGGAAGCGCTTGCCAACATCATCTGTTTAGCGTTCACAAGGCGCTCGATGCGCGTGGCGGCACGGTTGAAGCTCTGTGCGAGGTCGGCGACTTCGTCGCTACCTTCCACCTCGACACGGGCCGTGAGATCGCCGGCTCCAAGCTCGTCCACCCGCGCCTGCAGGCGTTCGAGCCGGCGGGTGATGCGCCGCACGACGGGATAGGCACCGATGGCGATGGCGATGCCCAGCAGGCCCAAGGTCCACAACAAGTATACGCGCCGATGATGATGGCGCACGGTCAGCCAGCGGCCGTCGGGAAGGCGCAAGGCGAACGTGGGTCCTTTACGGCCGCCTCGTACCCAGCCGCTTTGTGTCCGCTTGACGTCCACCGCCGTAAGCGGCTCGCCAGCGGCTGCCAATAGTGTACCGTTCGCATCGGCAACCGCGAGGTCCGCACCGAACTGTTCGGCAAGCCGGTCGAGTGCGGATTGCAGCTCGGCGACCGGCCGATCCGGACGCGGTAACATTTCGCTGAGCAGGGCAGCGGCCCCTTCGAATACGCGCTGATGTTCTTCATCCTGGGGCAGCAGGAACCAGGCAATAGCGGCGAGCACGCCGAACAAAACGATAATGCCGACAAAGGCGAGATAGATTTGCAGATAGAGTTTGTGCATCACGCCCCCCGGTCCTCGTCCTGGCTCTTGGCGAACACGTAGCCTGCGCCGCGTACCGTGATGATCCGGCGTGGGTGTTTCGGGTCGTCCTCGATCGCGGCGCGGATGCGCGAGATGTGCACGTCGACGCTGCGGTCGAACGCTTCCAGGTCCTCACCACGCACGCGATCCATGAGTGCCTCGCGCGACATGACACGGCCGACATTGGCGGCGAACGCGCACAACAGCTCGAACTGATAACTGGTTAGCGGCCGTGGTTCACCCTCCACGCGCACGACGCGCGCGTCCCGATCGATCTCGAGCCGGCCAAAACGCAGAGTTGTGGTGCGCCCTGAGGCGGGCGTACCGCGGCGACGCAGGATCGCACGAAGTCGCGCGAGGAGCTCGCGGGGATTGAAGGGTTTGGGCAGATAGTCGTCGGCGCCAAGCTCGAGTCCGACGATGCGATCCGTCTCATCGCCGCGCGCCGTAAGCATCAAAATGGGAACATCGAACTCGGCGCGAACGCGACGGCATACTTCGAAGCCGTCGAGATCCGGGAGCATCACATCGAGGATAAGCGCATCGAAGGGTTGCTGGCGCAAGAGCCTGAGGCCCTCAGTGGCGTTGGGGCGGGCCGTCACGTCAAGGCCGCGCGCGTCCAGGTACTCGGCCACCATTGCGGAGAGATCTTCATCATCTTCGATCATCAGGATCCGCTCAGCCACGTAGTTCGCCCCTAGTAAAGTCAATGGCCGGTGCGCGCGAGCGCACACAGCTTCATTCTACTCGCTCGCCGCCGTTTTGGGTCGCGAGGGCACCTCTTGTGGCGCGTCTGTATGGCTCGATTCATATCCAGCGACGAACTCTGGTCTTATACACGAGATACTCCTCTCCAAACTTGCGCTCGAGGTACGCTTCTTCGGGTCTTACGACACCGAACTCGATCACGAGCACGACTGGAATAAACAGCAGAAATATCCAAAGCGAGTTTATGACTGAAGCAAGCCCAAAATAAAGAAGAGAAAGCGACAAATAGGACGGATTGCGGCTGATCTTATATGCACCGTCGGTCGCGATCGCCGTCGTAGGCTTGCGAACATCAAGCGTCGTTTTTGCTCGACCCAGCGCACGCACAGCTGATATCGCCAGGGGAATAGAAGCAAGTATTAGCGCTCCACCGACCCATTTCTCCAGACTTTGCGGAAGCAAGTGAATCGGCACAACGAGATGGATCAATAATCCGACAGCGAAACCGGTTAGAAATACCAGCGGCGGTATGGCGATTACATCTGCTTTGTCGGGAGCGGGGCTTTGCACCGGAATTCTCCTAGGAAGAGACGTAGATTACGGAACAGAAGAGGGCTTTCGAATTGCCAAAACACAAAGCCCAAACAATTCGAAGCCCCCGGGGATTGAGTTTGCTGCGACCTCAGTGGCGATAGCGTTCGGCTAGCGCGATCAGCTCCGTACGCTGCTCCGGCGTCAAGACCTCGGCTGCATCGGCAATGGCCTGTACCACACGGCTCGATACTGCATCGGCCCGTTGTAGTCCGGTGCTACGGATCTGCTCAAGCGCCGCGCGGTCGATGATAGGCTGGCCAAAGACATCGCGAAAGGCCTGATGGCTAGTCCGATGTTCCGCGATAGCCGGTTGCAGGTCATTGAACGCATCCCTGACGATCATTTTCACCTGCTCGCGCTGCGCTTCGCTCGCATCGACGCGGCTCAAGGTCCAGTCAATCGCGAACTCGGCCCGCTCCATGGCGACGGCAGGGTCATGCATACCGTGGCGGAAGTGCCCACCGTGGTTGAGGGAGTAAGCGCTAATAGTGATCAAGAGAATACCGCTCAGCAAACCACCGACTAGCAGGCCGGTGAAAAACCCGTGGCGCGAGCGCCGCGTTTCCCTGTGCTTCGTGCGTTCCGATTTAACAGTGTCTTGGTTGCTCATGGTTTCGCTCCTTTAATTTAATTGCCGATATCGTCGCTCAGCTGCGACGCACGTAATACTAGGAGCGCCGGGTTTCTGCCGTTTGTCGCGAATGTAAAGTTTTGTTAAGCGACGAAGAGTAGAATGTCACCCGTGACAGGTTTCAAGTTCAAACGTGAAGGGAGGTGCTAGTGCCCCGTGAATCATCACGGACATGCTCGTGGCGCAGAGAGCCGGGCCTGTCGCTGGATGGATGTCCGTGATTATGATCGGCAAGTTCTGCTGATTCGTTCAAAGCTTGTTAGCTTTGCATTGTTGTTTGGCTAGGTATATATACATAGCCAAACGGCCAATTGTTGGAGCGAGAGTGTGTTATTCATATGAATATCAGTATCCACAGCCTCAAGGTAAGACGATGAGACACGAGTGTTGACATAGGACTTGAGAAGGTATATATACCTTCTCAAGTGCATGCCTACGCGTCTCCAAATTGCTCTACCCGACATTCGCGCTCTGTTCGACCAAAACGAGCAAGTAGTCTACCGCGAGTCCGACATCGCGCACCTCCTCGCTGCAGAAAAACGGGGGTGGAGGCTAGCCAAAAACACCACGGCACAATCCTTCATAAAGGACCTACTCCATAAGACAAAACTCAAAAAAATCGAACTCACGTCAAACGGGTACAGCAAAATAACACGCTATGTTTGGCGCATGGCGACACCCTATCAAATAGGGCTCTCCCTTAAAACTGATTCTTACCTGTCTCATGGTACCGCCGTATTTCTACATGGGCTGAATGATCAAATACCGAAGACTATATACGTGAACAAAGAACAGAGTCCTAAACCTGTTTCGTCCGCCCCTCTTACTCAAGAGAGTATCAAAAGGGCCTTTGCTAACCGGCAAAGAACATCCCGATATATTTTTTCATACGACGAACACCGTTACGTATTACTCAGTGGAAAGCACACCGAACGTCTGGAAGTTGCCGAAGTTACAGGTCCTTCTGGAGAGCTCCTTGACGCGACAAAGATAGAGCGGACTCTTGTCGACATTACCGTCCGCCCAAGTTACGCAGGTGGAGTCTATCAGGTACTCGCGGCCTATGAGGGTGCAAAGGACCGAGTCTCGATTAATACTCTCATCGCAGTCCTAAGACAGCTCGACTACAAATACCCTTATCATCAAGCAATCGGTTTTTACATGAAAAGAGCAGGCTACAGTAGGGATAAAATCGCTCGTCTAAGAAAATTTGGGCTTAGATTTGACTTTTACCTCGATTACAGTATGTCAAACGTGGCTTATGATGAAGAGTGGAGATTATTCTACCCAAAGGGGCTTTAGAGTCTCGATCTTCTGCACAATAGAATCAAAGTAAAAATCGAATCCTTTATCCTCCTCAGAAATCGAATCTCGCACGGCGGGCCACTCAGCAGCGTGAAAATCTCGCGTCTCTGATATCTTTCCTAACAGATAGAGCGGAACTTTCTTTGCTTGAAACATGCTTCTTATAAGTTCTAAGTTTTCTGGTTCAGATAAGTCAAGGTGTTCGGCTTCGATAATGCAATGAATATCGTAAAAATCTCTTGCGCGCGCTACTTTGTGAATTGTTGGTGTGTATTCAGGCATTTGCTGGCAAATTGCCCGCAACTTCTCAACTCCAATCATGAGAGGTGTATACACATAACAGGAGAAATACTCAACCTCGGCCTCAGTTTTCCCCTCGCAATATTCATACTTACTAATTTGTATTTTGAATTTTCGTGATCCAGTATGGGCGCCATCGACCGAAACAGATTGGCGTCTCATGTCTTCGAGCTTTCCTTTGACCTTCTCATATTTATCCCTCTCTATGAGCTTAAATTCTACAGTGTATCCACCCCAGGTTGGATCGTCTGTCAACTCGCTCGGCTTAGGTTCCATTCTCTCATCGAAAACCATGTAACCGTTAGCACTCAATCGACCCTGTAGTGCTTTAAACAATCTCGTTCTTGCGCCTTCAAGATTCTTAAAGTCACGACTCATCGAAAAATCGATGTCTAGCGACGCACGAGATCCGATGCCGTGAATCAAGTTGAGAGCGTTACCCCCTTTGAAAACCAGTGTTTCAAACAGGAAGTCATCCGAAACGACCGCGCTTACAATAAGCCGGCGTATTGTTGCGAGATCCATCGGTCAAACTTTTCTGTGCTAAAGATAGCAGGTGTTGAGTGCTTCTTATTACTCGCTGGTTGACACTTGCAGCTTCAAATCATGCGCTATCTTTGCACTCTATGCTGTCTCACCGTAGTCCTTCCAAAAGAGGGTCGATTTCTTCGAGGAACGCAAGGGCGATGTTGATGTCGGGCGTCATCTCGCGGTCTTCGGTCCACTCTGGAACTCGCTCACGCAGGGCACCATGAACACGTTCGAGCTGAGCGCTCGAGGTGAGTGGACGCAGGAGATCGATTCCCTGCGCGGCGGCCAGGAGCTCGATGGCGAGGATGTGTTGTGTGTTAGCGACTACCTGTTGGAGCTTTAGTGCCCCCCACATGCCCATCGACACATGGTCTTCCTTATCGGCCGAGGTGGGGATGGAATCCACGGTGGCCGGATGGCAAAGCGTTTTGTTCTCGCTCACGAGCGCAGCAGCAGTAACCTGGGCGACCATGAACCCGGAATTCAATCCGGCATCGCGGACCAAGAACGCGGGCAGGCCGGAGAAGGCGGCATTCGTCAACTTTTCAATACGCCGTTCGCTGATAGACCCCAGTTCTGCAGCCCCGAGCGCCAGCATGTCAGCCGCAAGTGCCATTGGTTCCCCGTGAAAGTTTCCGCCGGAGAGAACTTCCCCATCATCGGGAAAGACGAGGGGGTTGTCGGTTACTGCGTTCATCTCTATTCGCAGCTTGGTCTCGATATCGGTCAAAAGATCGCGAACACTACCGTGAACCTGGGGCGTGCAGCGTACGCTGTAGGGGTCTTGTATGCGCACATCGTTTTTGCGATGCGACTCGCGGATCTTGGAACCTTGTAGCAATTTCCAGAGATTGGCAGCACTAGCCCGGTGACCAGGATAGGGTCGAAGATCGTGCAAACGTCGATCGAAGGCCGTGTCAGTTCCACGCAGCGCGTCAGTCGACATCGCCGCCACCAGATCGGCGATCCGTACCAGCCGTCGGGTCTTGAGAACCGCGAGAGCGAGAAGGGAAGTCATCCCCTGGGTGCCATTGATCAACGCGATCCCCTCTTTCGGTTGCAAACCAAGGGGCCTGAGCTTTGCTTTACGCAGCCCCGCGGTGGCAGGACGCTCTTTGCCGTCGATGCGCACACGACCCTTTCCGAGCAGCGGCAGGGCCAGGTGCGCGAGCGGAGCAAGGTCGCCACTAGCGCCGACCGAGCCCCGGCTCGGAACCACGGGCAAAACATCCGCCCGCAAGAGTCCCAGGAGCGCTTCGATCAGCTCGACGCGCACGCCGGAATGACCGCGGGCGAGGGTGTTGGCACGAAGCAGCAGCATGCCGCGAACCATGGGGTCAGGCAGCGGTTCGCCAAGACCTGAGCAGTGACTGAGAATCAGTCGTTCCTGGAGAGCGGCAAGTTTTGCGGGCGCAATGCGGACATTCGAGAGGTCCCCGAATCCGGTATTGACGCCGTAGACAGCATCGCCTTGGGCGAGCACCTTTTCGACGACTTGTCGTCCCGCGATCACGCGGTCGCGGGCGGTTGTGCTGAGCTGACATGGCGAACGCTCAAGCACAACCGCCTGAAACTGTTCCAGGCTTAACGACTGACCGTCTATCTCGATCATGCGTCTAGCGTATCAATGGGTTGAGAGGGCGAACAAGCTGCATTTTGTAAGATTGGACAGCCG
>JBHIDJ010000037.1:0-25396 GCA_046760105.1 Acidiferrobacterales bacterium
CGCGCGTAGAGCGTCGTGCGCTGTGCAGGCATCCGGCCCATGCTACGGATCAGAGTGTCCATGGTTTTTGGCGCCATTTCCTGACCGTGCGCGGCACCTGCTGCACGGCTGATAGTCTCGTTCATGAGCGTGCCGCCGAGGTCATTCACTCCAGCCCGAAGGCAGACCTCAACGCCGTGGGGACCCATCTTCACCCATGATGCTTGAATATTGGTGATGCGGGGATAAAGCACCAAGCGCGCTACCGCATGCATGAGAACGCTCTCTCGGAACGTCGGGCCTTTACGTGCGCGCCCCTTGAGATAGAGTGGCGCTTCCATGTGTACGAACGGCAGCGGCACGAACTCGGTGAAGCCACCCGTACGCGCCTGCAACCTCCTCAGCCGCAGTAGATGACGGGCCCAGTGCTGGGGCCCATCCACGTGTCCGAACATGATGGTTGCAGTCGTGCGCAGTCCGACCGCGTGCGCCGCTTGCATGACGTCGAGCCATTGCTGGGTGTTGATTTTGTCAGGACAGATGACGGCGCGGACCTCGTCATCGAGCACTTCGGCCGCTGTTCCCGGCAACGAACCCAGCCCAGCCTGCGCTAGCTGCTCGAGAAACGCCCGTACGCTGATGCCCAAGGTATGAGCGCCCTGCCAGACCTCGAGCGGCGAAAACGCATGGACATGTATCGCCGGCACTGCATCCTTCACGACCCGACATATTTCCAGATAGGTTCGGCCTGTGTAGGCGGGGTGAATTCCCCCCTGCATACAGACTTCTGTCGCCCCACGCGCCCAAGCTTCGCTGGTTCGCCGGGCGATTTCGGCGAGGTCCAGGTCGTAGGGCCGGTCCCTCGGGTCTTCACCGAGCTTGCGCTTTGAGAATGCGCAGAAACCACAGCGGTAGTAACAGACGTTGGTGTAGTTGATGTTGCGGTTGACTACGTAGGTAACGGTGTCGCCGTTTACTCTGGCACGCAGCCGATCAGCCGCCGTGCAGGTCGCGATGAAGTCGGTCCCACGCGCTTGAAACAGGCGCACGATCTCCGCCTCGGTGAGCCCTTCTCCATCAGACGCTTTGCCGAGAATCCGTCCGAGCTCGCCACCGGCCGCAATGCGTGGCGCACTTTCATCGAAGCACACAACATCCGGCGGAGGTGGCTTTTCTCCGCCGGGCGACCAAGATTCGACCCGGGCAAACCCTTCGCCGTCGATGGTGCGCAGCACCGGTGTGCGCAGCGCCGGGTCAAGCCAGCGTTCGCCGTCGCGAGCAAAAGAAGGATACAACGCGAGCCGCTCGATCAGGATCTTGCCGCAGGCCGCAGTCTCTTGGGCCAGAAGATCCAAGGCGGGCCACGGCGCCTCGGGATTAACAAAATCGGGGGTGACGGGTGATATGCCACCCCAATCGTTCAATCCCGCATCAATCAGCGGAGACATCACACCCGGGCTTAGGTTTGGTGGCACCTGGATGTTCATGGCCGCCCCGAACAAAATACGGGCCACCGCAGTGGTCCATACTAGATCATCGAGATCGGGCTCGGTTGCATTCGCCATGCGCGTGTCCGGCTTGGCGCGGAAGTTCTGAACGATGATCTCCTGGATGTGTCCGTAGCGCTCATGCAGATCGCGTAGCGCCAACAGTGACTCGATGCGCTCGCGCCGTGTCTCCCCTATGCCGATCAAGATACCCGAAGTGAACGGCACCCTGAGCTCTCCCGCAAGCCTGATTGTCGCAAGGCGCACGGCTGGCCTCTTATCTGGAGAACCGTGATGGGCACCACCTTTGGCGCATAGGCGTTCCGACACGCTCTCGAGCATAATTCCCTGAGAGACTGAAACCGGTCTGAGCGCAGCGATATCCGCGGCCGTCATTACCCCAGGATTTACATGTGGCAGAAGCCCTGTTTCCTGGACGACCAGCTCCGCAACCTGGATCAAGTAAGATAGCGTTGTTTCGTGTCCTAAGTCTTGAAGCTCCTCGCGCGCCCTGCGGTAGCGAAGCTCGGGCTTGTCCCCGAGCGTGAACAGCGCCTCCTTACACCCGGCTTCGGCACCGGCCTGGGCGACAGCGAGAACCTCCTGCGGCGTCATGAACGCGCGCGCACCTGCCCGTGGCGGCTGTGCAAATGTGCAGTAGTGGCAAACGTCACGGCAGAGCCGCGTCAACGGGATAAATACCTTGCGGGAGTACGAGATGACGTTGCCATGACCTTCGTCGCGAAGGCGGGTCGCCAACCGAGCCAGCACCTGCGTGTCCGTCGATGACGCGAGCGCCAACGCCTCCGAGCGATTCGGTCGACGATGCAAGAAGCGTGTAAGGTTCATCGCTATTAGCCGTTGTCCTCTCGGCGCCGTCGATTACTGATGCGCGGCGCTCCTCAACCTGCCGCAACTCTGCACTCGCTCAACGATGCCGCGCTCGCGCAGATAGCGCTGCGCTCGCGTTGTGCCTACGCTTTTGCATAGAGTTTTCAGGTCGTTGGGTGTATCGATGTCGAGCGTTAGCCCGGGCAGCTTGAGCACCTGCGGTGTGATGCCGAGCCGGCGAGCTGCAGCTAGATGCGGGTGGAAGCTCCCAGCACCGAAGCGCAAAGGAACCGCTGTCGGCGGCGACAGTGCAATGCAGTTTGATCCCTCTTCATCACGCGACGGGACGATGCTCATGGCGGGCGCATCTTCATGGGCGGCCAGCGCAGTGTCGATCTCGTCAGGCGTGACCAAAGGCACGTCCGCTGGAAGTGTGATCATACCGTCGATGCCATCCGCCTCCAGCGCCACCGCCGCTGCAGCAATCGCCGCAGTGTGGCCCCGAATTTGCGCTTCACGCATGACGTGTGTGCCGAACCGTTTCGCTGTCGCGGTGGCGACTGGGCACGCGGTGATGACCGCTACCGCCTCAAGCTTGTGCACCCTCATGACAACTGCCAGAACGTCTTCAAACATCGCTTGCAGGAGCTCCTGCCTTTCGAGCGGTGTGAGCAACGGCGCGAGGCGCTGTTTCGCAACGCCCAGGTTCTTTACGGGTATGACAGCCCACATTAGGTTCTCTCCATGATGGGCGAGACAACGAACACTACCGACACACCGATCAGCCTTGCGGCAATGTGACTTGGCATGGGCGTGACGGTCACTACGGTTATCCTCATGTTTTCGGCAGGTTTGTCAGCTTGATGGGTGATGATCGATAATAGCAGGACGAAAAGTCAAGCATTCTATCGTGGTCGCCGTTTTCCCGGGAAGATCATCAGTCACGCAGCATCGAAACCGTACCGAAGATAATATCGAGAGGACCAGTCATTGCTTAAACTCGGTTACAAGGCCTCCGCTGAGCAATTCGGACCACGTGAGCTGTTGGAATTCGCGGTGCTCGCCGAGGACGTTGGGTTCGACTCGGTCGCGGTCAGCGATCACTTCCAACCGTGGAGACATACTGGCGGGCATGCGCCATATTCATTTGGGTGGCTCGCCGCACTCGGAGAACGGACGTCCAAAGTAATCATCGGTACAAGCGTTGTCACACCGAGCTTTCGCTATCATCCATCCATAGTTGCCCAGGCGATGGGTACTCTTGGGGTACTCTATCCCGGCCGGGTCATACTGGGGGTTGGCACTGGTGAGTCGCTTAACGAAGTGCCGGCGACCGGTATCAAATGGCCGAAGTTCAAGGAGCGGTTCGGGCGTTTGAAAGAAGCGGTGGAACTGGTCAGACGGCTGTGGAGTGAAGAGCGCGTTACGTTCGAGGGAACGTACTATCGCACCGAGAACGCGACCATCTACGATCGACCGGAGAAGCCAGTGCCGATCTACATCGCCGCCTCCGGGCCGACGGCGGCGAGGCTCGCCGGGCGCGTGGGTGACGGATTCATCTGCACCAGCGGCAAAGCGCGAGAACTGTACACTGAGACCCTGTTGCCGAATGTCGAAGCCGGCCTGGAGCAGGCCGGCCGCGATACGGACAGCATCGAGCGCATGATCGAGATGAAAGTGTCGTTCGACACCGACGAGAACCGGGCGATGGCGGATACGCGCCACTGGGCGGCGCTTGCGCTCTCCCCCGAGGAGAAAACCGGCGTCGAGGACCCGCTCGAAATGGAAAGGCTTGCCGACGCGCTGCCGGTCGAACGGGCGGCGAGTCGCTGGATCGTCTCAACCGATCCGGTAGAGCATGTCGAAAGGATCGCGCCGTATATCGAGCTCGGATTCAGCCATCTCGTATTCCATGCACCCGGCCCCGATCAGGCGCACTTTCTGCGGCTCTATGGTGAGCAGGTGTTGCCACGCTTGCGCGAACGCTTTGCTTGAGACGGTTGTTGATCACTATGCGCGTTACCCGCGCAAACACTCCTCATCGCCGCCGGTGACACTCCTCGGCGAAGTCCAGAACGGCGCGCGCCAACGTCTCTTTGTCGGCGAGCGTGTTCATTACGGTATTCGTCACCAGCACGTCTATGCCTGATGCCCGCACCTGATCGGCGATGGGCGCATCGACCGCGTCGAGCACAAAGCCGTCGAGCAGCTCGCCGTAATGGCTCGCGACAGCAGCAGCTGTCTCGGGCATCGCGAGCTCGCGCATCATCTTAGTCGTCGGCCCCTTGACCGCACGACCGCCCACGACCGGCGATACGGCGACAACCGGTGCGCGCGCTGTCTCCAGTCTTGTCCTTATATGGGGGAGCGCCAGGATGGGGTCGATACTGATGAACGGATTCGACGGGCAAATGACGATCGCGCGAAGCGCGGGGTCGGACAGCGCTTCGACGAATACGGGGTTGGCGTGTGCCGCCCCTGCACCCTCGAAGCGGAAACCCGAGACTTGCGGCTGGCAGCGGTCGCGAACAAAATAGTGCTGGAACGCAAGCGGTCCCGCTGGCGTGTCGACAACGGTGCGCACAGGGTCATCGCTCATCGGTACGATGCGTGCAGCGATCCCTAGTCTCGCAGCGAAGTCGGCTGTGATCGCGGTCAACGTTGCGCCCGCACGGAGACGTCGCGTGCGTTCGACGTGCATGGCGAGATCACCGTCGCCGAGGCGAAACCAAGTCTCGCCGCCCAATGCTTCAAGCGCCGCCATGAAGGTCCAGGTTTCATCCGCGCGGCCCCAACCCGTGTGCCGGTTATTGATCCCAGCCAACGTGTACATCAGGGTGTCGAGATCCGGCGAGATATAAAGTCCCAGGTGCTCGAGATCGTCGCCGGTGTTGGCGACGATTAACAGCCTCGCCGGGTCCACTGCGCGCGCTAAACCGGCGGCGAGCTTGGCGCCGCCTACACCGCCCGACAACGCGATACAACTTGGGGGGAATGCTTCGGTCACCGGAAGAGGTCTTCCGCTTTCGGTCGGATCAGGGACGCCGCAGCAGCGCTGGCGCCACGCGCGCTGAAACCGCGAATCAAGACCACCGGCGTCCCTTCGTCGGCCTGCCCCTGCAGCAGCGAGGCGGCGGCCGCGAGCTCATCAGCAATCGCCTGTTGACTCGCTTTCAATGGGCGACCAAACAGGTCGCAGCGCGTACGCCGGTCCAGGAGTGACGGCAGCCCAGCAGCCCCCAGCGCGACGCCGACGGTACCGTTACGCCAGGCGCGGCCGGCGCTGTCGTTGATAATCACACCGGCGTCGACCCCGGCACGCATCCGCAGCGTCTCGTGCAGGCGCCGGCATGTGTCGTCCGGGTCCTTGGGTAGCAGCAGTACACGCTCGGCGCCGCTTGCCGGCTCGACGTTGGAGTGATCGATGCCAGCATTGGCGAGGACGACACCGAGCCGATGAACGACGACCAGCACGCCCGGCCGGTAGCGCAGCACCTCGGTCGATTCGGAAAGGATCAGTTCCACAAGCCTCGCGTCCTTATGGCACAGAGCGGCGAGTTCGCGCGCCCGTGACGACGGGTTGATCCGCCTTAAGTCCACATAGCGGTCTTCGGCCTTGGACACGATCTTCTGGGCAATCACGAGCACGTCACCTTCCCGCAGCGAACGCCCTGCGGCGGCCAACCCGTCGAGAACGAGATCGACCAGATCGTCTCCGGGTCTCACTAACGGGATGGCCGGAAGTGCGACGAACTCAAGACTGTGGGATGTCGTTGACAAAGGCCGGTCTCTAGGCGTGCACATCGTTTGCGTTCATCGGTCTCATGAATGTATCGTTACGCTGTACACACGCCGGAAAGGTTACACCGTCAACTTGTTCTAGCGTAACAATAACCGATAACGACGCACACACACCAGATTGCGGCGGCATCGTACCAAGCGCTCGACCAATTCGTGCTTACTATGAGAGCAATAAATCCGGAGATGATCTAATGGCAAAAATTTCCGACATCAGCATTATGTTGTTTCCCTGGGGCGCAAAGAATCCGTCGGTTCACGAGATCGTCGACGCGGCCAAGCTGGCGGAAGAACTGGGGTTCTATTCGGTGACTTTGCCCACACACATGACGATGCCCCCGACCTGGCTGTTTCGCACCTTCCCCAATCGCGATGTGTTGGACACTATGGTTGTCGTGCCTGCCATCGCCGCCGCGACCTCCAATATCAAGATCGGTTTCAACTCGGTGTTGCTACCCTTACTTCCGCCTTACCAATGGGCAAAATACCTGGCGACCCTGGACGTGATGTCGGGCGGCAGACTCATTGTCGGGGCCGCTATGGGTTGGTGGGAAGAAGACTTTGCCGCTGTCGGCGTGGAGCGAAAAAGACGCGGGCGCCTGTTCGACGAACAACTGGAGGTGATCACGCGCCTATGGACCCAGGAAAAGACCACGTTCGAAGGCCAGTTCTACCAGCTCAACGACATGTCCCTGGAGCCCAAACCCATTCAGAAGCCTTACCCTTCTATATGGATCGGAGGCGGCGTCAAATCCATCGGGCGCGCCGCGCGCTACGGGGAAAGCATGCTGTGCTTTTGGCCGGACGAGGAACAGGCGCGATCTCTTTGGGTCCCCAAGCTCCAGGAAGAGGGGTCGAAACGGGGCACGGAGCCGAAACTGGCTTCGTTCACATTTGCCTACGTCGCTGAAGACGAACAGGATTTCCAAAGTAACTTGCCGAAACTGCGTGAGGGCGTGGCCTTCGAAGACCCGAGCATCGACCCCATGCGTGTCACAATCAGCGGGGTGCCGCAGCGGTGCGCGCAGCGGATCAACGCCTTGATGCAAGCCGGTGTCGCGCATTTCGTGGTCGAGTTCCAGTTCCACGGACTGGAGTCGGTCTCCTTCGGCATGCGGCAGATGGAGCGCTTCGCGCGAGATGTGGCACCGCTGCTGTAAGTTCAGACGGGCAAGACAAGGCGACATCAGAGGACGACGGCGCCGACCTATGAAACATCGGTAGGGTGAACATCGACTTCTAACGCACGTACGAGCCGCTGCCACAAGTTGAACCCAAGGTGACAGCGGAGTCCACGTCAGCGATCAAAGAGCACCAGCCATGCATGAACCCGAGCAAGAACGCCGTCGCTGGTACCGCGAGCAAGGTTGGTGGCCGGGTGAGCGCTTGCAGGATCGCTACGCTCGCGTCGTACAGGAGCGGCCCGAGGGCCTTGCCGTTGTCGACGACACGGGACGAGAGCTCACCCACGGCGCGCTTTGGAATGAGGCCGAACGGCTAGGCGAAGAATTCGCCCGCCATGGAGTCGGCAAGGACGATGTCATCATCATCTTCTTGCCTAACCGCGTCGAGTGGCAGATCGCTTTTGTCGCGGTCCTGCGAGCGGGAGCGATACCGGCCAACCTGCCGATCCGGACCGACGCGGACACACTGCGCTATGTGGCCGAACTCGCGGGTGCGCGACTCGTAGTCACGGCCGAACGCCACGGCGCCAACCCGACGGGCGGCACGACTCGTGCCGCCGCCCGGTCATGTCGACACAAGCTCGATGTCCTGTTAGTCGAACATGTGGATCAGTATGTCTGGATCGACGCTAATGGCGAGCCGCTACCGCCACGGGCGAGTGTCGAGCATCTCGACCACATCATGTTCACGTCCAGTACCACGGGTCGCCCGAAGGCAGTCATGCACAGCGCTGACACCCTTGCGGCGCTGAACATTGCATTCACTGAGCGGTTCTCCCTCGGACAGGATCAGCCAATCTTCATGGCGTCGCCCTTGGGACACAGCGTCGGAGCGATCCACGGCGCACGCTTGTCGCTTTACACCGGTGCGCCGCTCGCGCTTCAGAGCACATGGGATCCAAAGGCGGCATTGGCGATGATCGCCGAATACAATTGCGCATTTACGGCTGCGGCAACTCCGTTTCTCAAGGACCTCGTCGACGCGACTTGGGATCGATCCCAGCCAAAGCTGGCGCCCATGCGCTGGTTCCTGTGCGGCGGGGCTCAAGTACCGCCTGCGCTGATGGAGGCGGCCCAGCAGCAGTTTCCCAACACGTCTGTCACGGTGCTCTGGGGCATGACTGAGGGAGGGCTGACAACTTGCCTGCGCGATAGCCCGTACCACAAGGTTTTGAACACCGCCGGTGTCGGTCTGCCGGGGCTCGAGCTGCGACTCCTCGACCCGGAGGGGCAACCGCTTCCCCCAGGTGTAGAGGGGGAACTGGCAATGCGTGGGCCCGGGGTCTTCACGGGGTATTATGGTCAGGCGGATCTGTACGAATCGTTGTTGACCGCCGACTCCTTCTTCCGCACCGGCGACCTCGCGAAACTGGACGAAGACGGGTATCTCCGCATCACGGGGCGGCTCAAGGATCTGATCATTCGCGGGGGTGTCAACATCTCACCGGTGCCGATCGAGGACGTGCTCGCAAGCCACCCAAACGTTTCCAGCGTTGCAATTGTTGGATTTCCCGACGATCGGCTAGGCGAACGAATCTGCGCCGTGATCGTTCCGGAGGGCGAGGTACCAAGCCTGGACGCGCTCAACGACTTCGTCCGGTCGAAGGGTCTTCCCAAGTATCACTGTCCCGAGGTCCTTTGCGTCATCGGCGAAATGCCCATGACCCCTGCGGGGAAGATCCGCAAGAACGAACTTCGTGCCAGGGTGATGCAAGCGGGTGGGCAAGAAGGTCACGCGGCGGAAAACGGGAGCAGCGCATGAAAGTCCGGCTCGGCGATATCGAGGTGGCTTACACGCGCCATGGCGAGGGGTCGCCGGTCGTCATGGCGCACGGACTCGCCGAGGATCGGCGAAGCTGGGCTGACGTTCAGACAAGACTGAGCGAATTCGCAACGTACGCGTACGATTTCCGTGGCCACGGTGAAACGACTCTGGGCGAGGGGGAGGGAGCGCTCGAGCAGTTGGGCCGCGACCTGATCAATTTTCTTGAGGCGGTTACGGGACCGGCCAGATGCGTCGGCTACTCGCTTGGCGGCGCCATCGTTCTCTGGACCGCGGCGGAGCGGCCGGATCTCGTCCTGCAAGCGATCGTCGCCGGCACGTCAACGGTGGTGGGCCGCACCGCCGCCGGCTTTTTTCACGATCGTATCGGTTTAATAGAGACAGATTTCGAGCGATTTGCCGCCGCCCTCAGGGACGATACTGCGCAGCAGATCGTGTCGGCGCAGGTGGATCTCGACGAGATCGTAGCGCGGCGTCTTAGGGCGATCGGTGACGGCGGCGGTTATGTCAACGCGGCGCGCGCCATGCAACGGCTGCACGAAGCACCACTGACGCCGCGTTTGCCGGAAATCGAATGCTCGGTGGACATCATTGGCGGCGACGCTGACGTTTTCTGTCCTCGCAAGGCCGCCGAAATCATTCTCTCAGGGCTTCGCGACGGCGCCTACCACGAGATCGCGAATGCTGGACATCTTATAAGTATCGATCAGCCAGCCGCCTACGCGGAAGCCATAACATCAGCATTACACCGGAGCAAATGATGGTCAGTAGATTTGGGATTTCCCTTGGCGTGAGCCCGCGCGAGAGTTTTGAAAAGGTCGGCGAGATTGCCAAGGCGGCGGAAGCCCGCGGATTCGAGGTACTGTGGTTCATCGACCACCAGCTCGGGATGAAGGATGTCTATACGGCGATGAACATCGCTGCGATCGCAACCGAAAAGATCCGCATCGGGTCAGCCGTAACTAATCTGCAAACCCGGCATCCGACCGTCACCGCCAATGCCACGACAGCGCTGGATGAGCTTTCGAGCAGGCGTGCAATGCTTGGCATCGGGGCGGGTTGGGTCGCCGTTCACTCTATCGGTAAATTGCCAAACAAACTCGGCGAGATGCGTCAGGGAATCGAGGAGTTCCGCCAACTGTTTTCGGGGGAGGAGGCCGAGCTATACGGCACCACGGTTCGACTTGCTACAGCACGCAGGCAGATCCCGATATACCTGGCTGTGTCACAGCCAGGCATGCTCCGCCTTGCGGGCGAGGCCTGCGATGGTGCCATTCTCATGGGAGCGGCCGATCCCGACTTTTGCAAATGGCAGCTCGACTACATCTACCAAGGACTCGAGAAGGGTGGCCGCACCCGCAACGAGATCGTTATCGACCTGATCGTCACAATGAGCATCGACGAGGACAAGGAGAAGGCACTTAATGACGTTCGCGCCTGGGCGACGAGCCAGGCAGCAACCTTCGCGGTGTGGAAGACAATCCCCACGGCATGGGAGCGCTTTCGGCCCGAATTCACCCGGGCTGAGGAAGCCTATCACTACGAGGATCATCTTTCATTGCGCGCCGAACACAAGCAAATCGTCAGTGACGAGTTTGTCCAGTCGGTGGCCGTAGCAGGCGATGTCGAAACTTGTGCAGCACGCCTGCAGGAGGTGGCAGCGCTCGATATCGATCGCATTACTTTTGCATTGCTTTCGGGCGGACGGCTCCGTCGGCTCGAAGAGCTTGCGACCGAGCTGATTCCTCGCATGCGGGCAGGCTGAGGAAATCTAGAAGTGACAGAGAAGGAAGAAACGATGCATGAGCACGAGGTGGCGATCGTCACCGCCGCTGCTGGCGCAGGCATAGGGTCTGCGATCGCGCGTCAACTCGCCGCTGACGGCTTCGATGTCGTGATCACGGACGCGCATGAGCGGCGCTGCGGCGAATTCGCCAAGCAGCTCTCTGAGGAACACAGCCGCGAGTTTTTGTCGATGCCGCTCGACGTGACCGACTACGACGCTGTCGGTGCCGTCATAAACAAAGTCGTCGAGCGACGCGGCCGGCTCGATGTGCTCGTCAACAACGCCGGCTGGAGCAAAATCGAACCTATTGCCGAGATGGCGCGGGAGACATGGGCGCGCTGCCTGGATGTCGATCTGAATGGCACTTTTTACTGCATGCGCCACGCACTGCCTCACATGATAGGGCGCGGCTCCGGGTCGATCGTCAACATTTCCTCGATCGCCGCCTGGGAAACGACGAGCGAGCACGGGGCCGCCTACTCGGCTGCCAAGGCCGGGGTTATGGCCCTGACCCGGGTCGCCGCGGCCGAGAACGGCAAGTACGGAATTAGGGTGAATGCCGTGGCCCCTGGTCTGATCTACAATGAATTCCTGCGCCGCATCTACCCCGACGAATTCTTCGAGGGATATGCACAAGACCGCTCGCTCCTCGGTCGTGTCGGACAGCCTCAGGATGTCGCCGACCTCGTCTCTTTCCTGGTTAGCGACAAGGCGGGCTACATCACAGGCGAAGTGTTCGGTGTCAGCGGGGGCGTATTCCCGCATGCATGAGTCTGCACTCACTGGTGGATGTCCGCTCTACTGGCCGATCAATCGGCTGGTAGCGGCTTATCGTCGGGGCGCGCTGTCACCGGTCGAGGTAGTCGAACAGGCGATCGCGCGCGCTGATCGATTCGATTCGTCGCTCAACGCGTACCTGGCACGTCTCGATGATCAGGCGCGTGAACAAGCGAGGGCCGCGGAAAGCGCTTATCGCACCGGTGAAGCTTCGCCGTTATGCGGCGTGCCAATCTCCATCAAAGACACGTTTCCGCTCGCTGGTTCCGTCACGACCTTCGGTTCTGCGGTGTACCGCGACAACATCACGACGCAGGACAGCGGTGTTGTGCGGCGCTTGCGGAATGCGGGAGCTGTGTTCACAGGCAAGACGAACACCGCGGAGTTCGGACAGTCGGCAACGACCGAAAACCGACTGGGCGAGGATGCACGCAATCCGTGGGATGTTGCTCGAACACCTGGCGGATCGAGCGGTGGTGCGGCGGCAACGGTCGCCGTTGGCTTTGCCACTGCCGCGATGGGTGCCGACGGCGGCGGCTCAATCCGTATTCCTGCGGCTTTCACCGGAGTTTTTGGCATCAAGCCGACAATCGGACTTTGCAAGGATGAAAACGGATTGCGTGCAATGTCGGATTTCATCTCACCGGGCCCGATCACTTGGCGAGCCGCCGACGCCCGCATTCTTCTCGGTGTGCTGGCTGAACGCGAGTATCGCCGTGCGGTCGTGAGCACGAAGTTGCGTGTGGGCTGGTGCCCTCGACCGACAAATAGCCCTGTCGAGTCCGGCGTGGCCGCGGTAGTCTCGCGAGCTGTTGCTGCGCTGACCGATATGGGACATGAGGTGATCGAGTGCACGCTTCCCTTGGACGGCTGGAACGATGCCTTCGGGACCCTGGTGCTGGCGGAGGAGCATCGTGAGCGCGGGCATCTCCTTGATCAGGCGGCTGGGTCGCTTTCCGACTATGAGCGGAAATTTCTCGAAGCGGCGCGCGCTATTACGGCGGCCGACATCGAAAAGGCCCGCGCGGCGCATCACGCCTACCGCAAAAAAATTGCCGCGTTGTTCAAGGATTATGATGCAATCGTAACGCCGACCACTGCCGTTACCGCGTTTCCGTTGAACGAAAGGCCAAGGGAAATAAGCGGCGAGCCTGTCAGCTGGCTCTGGGGTGCGTTTCCGTTTGCCGTGCCTTTCAATGTTTCGGGCCATCCGGCCGCCTCCATCCCTTGCGGTTTGCAGGATCGCTTGCCGATAGGCCTGCAGCTGGTGGCGTGCCATGATGGAGAGGAGCTGCTGTTAAACCTGGCCGAGGATCTCGAGCAGGCGCTGGCTTTCGATGCAAGCGCTGTGCGCGAGAAATGGTCCACCGCAGCAGTGGGCGCGAAGGAGGCGTCATGAGTGTTTGCGTCCATGCGACAATGAAAGACGGGATCTATGAGCTTGTGCTTGATAATCCCGGACGGAAGAATGCATTGTCGCTGTCGCTGCTGGACGCCCTGAAGGAGGCGCTCGCTCGCGCCCGCAACGACAATGCGCGCACAGTCATCCTCACGGGTGCCGGAGACACATTTAGCGCCGGTGCCGATCTCGCGGACATCATCGGCACCATCGATGATGTTGTCGTCGACGAGGCGATCGAGCAGGCGGTACACGAGATCCAATCTCTGCCCGCACCGATCATTGCGGCGATTGAGGGCGCGTGTGTGGGCGGGGCTGTCGACCTCGCGCTAGCCTGCGATGCACTCGTCGTATCCGACGAGGCCTACTTCCAAATTCCAGCGACGCAGTTGGGGCTGTTGTATAACCCGAAAGCTGTGATGCGGATGCGCGCTCGACTGAGTTGGGCGACGCTCAGCCGGCTATTACTTTTCGGAGAGCGGTTGAACGCGGAGACGGCGTTTCGGGCGGGCCTCGTTTCGTGTGTCGTTCCCGCGGGCTGTGCGCGCGACAAGGCGTGGGAGCTCGGTCGCTGCGTATCAATGGGCGCGGCCAATGCGGTCGCTGCCACGAAGGAGCTGCTGGTTGCCCTCGATCGCGGCGAAACAGAGCTCGGTCGCTGGGATCAAATTCGTGCGGAGATACTGAGTTCGGCTGAGCGACGCGAGGCTGTGAGTCGTGCCAAAAAGCGGCTCGGGCGGAGCTGACACGACAATTATGTAAGTGTCCTAAAACGACGGTGAGAAGAAATGCAGTTAAAAGATCTAGCAGGGTACGAGCTCGGAAGCCGGACCGTTGCCTATGAGGAGCGAGACGCCATCCTCTACGCGCTCGCGGTCGGTGCGCCCAGTGACGAGAGCGATCTGGTCTACGAGCGCGATCTACGTGTGTTACCGACCTATGCCTGCGCGCTGGGGCTTTGGGCAGCGGAGCAGGCAGGCGAACTTGGCGCCTATGACCGGAACTATGCGCTGCACGCGTGGCAGACGCTCGAGATGCACAAGTCAATGCCGCCGTCCGCTGCCATTGAGACCAAGGGGCGCATCATCGGCGTCTGGGACAAGGGCAAGGCGGCAATGATCGATGTCGTCGTCGAGTCGAAGGTGTTCACGGCCACCTACGGGATATTCCTTCCTGGTCTCGGCGGCTGGGGTGGCGAGCGCGGTCCCTCGGCCTCGACTACGCGCGAGCAAACGGGCCCGTCATGGCATGGTGAGTTCAAAACTTGTTCCAATCAGGCTGCCATCTACCGCCTGACGGGTGATCTTCACCCGATGCACATCGATACAGCGGTGGCGCACGCGAACGGCTTCGAGCGACCGATCTTGCACGGCCTATGCACATTGGGGATCGCGGCGCGGATGGTTGCCGCGGCCGCCGAGGCCCATCCCACGGACTTGCGGCGATTGGAGGCCCGCCTCACGGCGCCGGTCATGCCCGGCGATACGATCGCGCTTTCCGGTTGCGGGGGCCCGGAAGGTGTCACGTTCGAAGCCAGTGTCGGCGACACAGTGGTCCTCAAAGGCGGACAGGCAGTTTTCCAGTCACTCGGCGACGAGGGCTGAGGGCGAAACCGCGACGGCTTCACAGCGCATGGAAAGGAACGCTAGCCCCGATCGTAAGCGTCCGATGTTAGGCTGCCGACAGCTGTCTCACGCGAAGGCGATTGCGTGACCGATTCCTACTTGCGACCGGAGAAGATCGACCATGCACTCGCGGCGCTTGCCGAGCGCCGGCGAGTCATCGTGGCTGGTGGCACCGACTTTTATCCGCAGCGGGTCGGAAAGCCGCTCAACGACGCGGTGCTCGATATTACCGCGCTGCAGGAATTAAAGGGGATCTGCGAGGACCGAGACGTCTACCGCATCGGCGCGTTGACTACCTGGACCGACGTCATCCGCGCACCGCTGCCAGCCTGGTTCGACGGCCTCAAGCTCGCCGGCCGGGAACTGGGTGGCGTGCAGGTGCAAAACGCCGGCACTGTGTGCGGCAACATCTGCAATGCGTCACCCGCCGCCGACGGCACGCCGAATCTGCTGGCGCTCGACGCAGTGGTGGAGCTTCGATCGGCGCGGGACACGCGCACGCTGCCGCTGGCCGAGTTTGTTACGGGAAATCGCCGCACAAACCGTAAACCCGACGAGCTGGTGACCGCGGTACTCGTGCCGAAGCCTCCTGACGGCGCGTGCAGCACGTTCTTGAAGCTCGGCGCGCGCAAGTACCTGGTCATCTCCATCGTGATGGTTGCGGCCGTGCTCGCGACCGGCGACGACGGCAGCGTAACCCACGCGCGCTTCGCGGTCGGAGCCTGTTCGGCCGTGGCGCAACGGTTACCTGCATTAGAATCCGAACTGCTCGGCCGGCGAGCGGGTCCCGAGCTTGCGGCCCTGGTCGAGGCGCGTCATCTGTCCCCCTTGAGTCCCATTGACGACATTCGGGCAACGGCCAGCTATCGTCGCGATGCTGCCCTCATCTCGGTGCGCCGCGCTGTCGGGACGCTGAGTCGCCATGCATGAAGTAACTTTTGAGGTCAATGGCGCACCGGTCTCCCTAGCCGCAAGCCCCATTCGCCGACTCTCGGACGTGCTCCGCGAAGACCTGGGACTGCCAGGGACCAAGGTCGGCTGCGACGCCGGCGATTGCGGTGCGTGCACGGTGTTGCTCGACGGCGAGCAGGTATGCGCCTGCATGGTGCCGCTGGGTCAGGTGGCGGGCCGTCGGGTGTTGACGGTTGAGGGCCTGGCAAGCCACGGGGGGCTCAACACCCTGCAACGAGCCTTTCACCACCACGGCGCGGCCCAATGTGGAATCTGCACGCCGGGCATGCTGATGGCCGCCACGGATTTGCTAGGGCGCAATCCCAGTCCAACAGCTGAGCAAGTCATGGACGGACTGGGAGGCGTGTTATGCCGTTGCACGGGCTACCAGAAGATCGTGGAGGCGGTGCTCTCCGTTGCCGACGGACACGAGCTGTCGCCCGCGCCGCCCGCGGGTGCTGCCGTCGGTGCCCGTTTGCCGAAGGTCGACGGGGTGGCGAAACTGACCGGCACCGAGATCTACGGTGCCGACTACGCCCCCGAAGACAGTCTCCGGCTGCGGGTCGTGCGTTCGCCACATGCGCGGGCCCGTTTTACCATCGGCGATTTGGCGCCGCTCTACCAACGATTCCCGGGTTTGGTGTGCGCCCTGACGGCCAGCGACATACCCGGCAGTAACCGCTTCGGCGTCTATCCCGATGTGAAGGACCAGCCGGTGCTCGCCGAGCGCGAGGTGCGCTACCGTGGCGAGGCGGTGCTGGCGCTGGTGGGAGATGCGCAGTCCGTTTACGGGATTACCGATGATGACATACCGATCGAGTGGGACGTGCTTGAAGCGGTGACCGGCATTGACGCAGCCCTGGCTGCCAGCGCACCCGCTGTGCAGACGGACAAGCCTGACAATATTCTCGTTCGAGGGCGCTTGCGAAAGGGCGACGCGGACGCTGCAATCGCCGCTACCACATACGTGGCAGAAGGCACCTGGCAAACCAGCTTTGTCGAGCACGCCTACATCGAACTCGAAGCTGGCTACGCCCGCCGTGTGGGCGATCGTCTGGAGATCGGGGTCACAACCCAGGCACCGTATATGAACCAGCACGAGACCGCTCGGACGCTAGGTCTCGAACCCGCACAGGTGCGTATCATACCGACGGCGTGCGGCGGTGGATTCGGTGGCAAGCTAGACTTATCCGTTCAGCCGCTGGTCGGCCTCGCTGCCTGGTTACTGGAGCGGCCGGTGTGCGCCGTTTACACCCGCCCGGAGTCCATGGCATGCACTACCAAGCGCCACCCTGCACGCATCACGGCGCGCGCCGCCTGTGACGCGCAGGGGTGCTTAACGGCATTCAAGTTTCACGCCGACTTTAACACGGGGGCCTATGCATCCTGGGGTCCGACCGTTACCGACCGGGTACCGTTGCATTGCACAGGACCCTACTTCGTGCCCCATGTCATGGCCACAACCACGGCGGTGTTCACCAACGCCCCGCCGGCGGGGGCGTTTCGGGGCTTTGGCGTACCCCAGGCGGCGATCGCGCACGAGGCGTTGATGGACAAGCTGGCGGAGCAGGTCGGCCTGGACCCGCTCGAATTCCGTTTGAAAAATGCTATTCGACGTGGTCAAACGACGCTCAGCGGACAGGCGCTGGCGGCTAGTGTGGGTGTGCGCCAATGTCTGCAGGCGCTCAGGATCCGCTGGCGGGACTGGCGCGAGGCCGCGGAACGGTCGAGCCGCGGCGCCAGTACTACGGTACGCCGGGGGGTTGGCATCGGCTGCATCTGGTACGGTTGCGGGACCACGTCGATACCAAACCCGTCCGCCATGGAGGTCGGTATCGCGGCGGACGGGACGGTGACCCTTTACTCCGGCGCCGTCGACATCGGCCAGGGCGCGAACACGGTGCTGATACAGATCTGTGCCGACGCTCTCGGTATCGAGGCGATGCGTATGCGCTACGTCATGGGGGACACGGACCGCACCGCAGATGCCGGGAAGACCTCCGCCACTCGTCAGACGTTCGTGTCGGGCAAGGCGGCGGAACTCGCCGGCGCCGACCTGCGACGGCAGATTCTACGCATGACCAACGCAGCCGCGGTCGCCCGCATCGAAATCGGGGAGGGGATGATTCATGTCAGCGATGACGAGAGCGACCACGTCATCGACCTCACAGCCCTACCGGAGCTTCCGGAAGGCGATGTGCTCCGGGGTGTCGGCAGCTTCGACCCGCCCACCACTAGCCTCGATGAAGACGGTCAAGGTGTGCCGTATGCCACGTATGCGTTCGGCGCACAGATCGCCGAGGTGGCAGTGGACACGGAGCTCGGCACCGTCAAGGTATTACGGATGGTGGCTGCCCACGATGTTGGCAAGGCGGTCAACCCGACCCAGGTGGAGGGCCAGATACAAGGGGGTATCGCGCAAGGGCTCGGGTACGCACTCATGGAAGATTATGTCCCGGGACGCACCGAGAACCTGCACGACTATCTGATCCCGACCTTCGGTGATATGCCTGAGATCGAGACGCTAATCATCGAGGACCCGGAGCCGCTCGGCCCCTATGGTGCAAAGGGCGTTGCGGAGCCAACCCTGATCCCTACACCGGCGGCAATACTCGGTGCGATTTATCACGCCACGGGGGTACGCATACATCAGCTTCCAGCGACGCCGGACCGCGTACGTGCAGCCATCCTCGCCCGCGCTTCCTTGCGCGCTGCCAGTAGCGAGTAGACCGGTACGCATCGGTGGGAGCAGGCCGGTTAAGTCGTTCACCGACGGTTAGGCTAGACCGCCGCCGTCCTCAAAACGCGTACTCGACTTTCGAAGTCCTCACGATTCAGGTAGCAGCCCACCACATGACGCTTTCCTTCAAATGCCGCACGGCCATGAAGCAGGCGCCAATTATCAAATAGCAGGGCCTCTCCAGGGGTGAGTGCAAAGCGCAGTTGCATCTCCGACCGCTGAACGATTTCGTCGAAGGCGCGACTCGCGGCGTAAAACGTTGCTGCCTCGGTAGGGGACATTCGAAGTGGTGCACGGTCATAGTTATTGAAAGAAACCTGAATAACTGCCCCCCGATCATCGAGCCGGAAAACCGGCCGGTTCGCCATTAAGTGAATGCCGGGTTCAATGTACTGCCCTGGAACACGTATGCGACATAATGTTTCGAATGCGTCCGGTGCCTCACGACGCAGCTCGTCCGCCACGCGGAAGCCATCGACCAGCACGCTTTCACCACCCGTGCCCGAGAACTGTAAACAGTGAAGCATTTGCAAACCCGGGGCGTCGTGGGAGTAGGTGCCATCGGTGTGAGGCAATAACTCCAGGTTCGTATAGGCTGTGTCTCCGCGCGACAGGTCCGCTTCGAATTCCCAGAGATCCCCGAAAATCGTTTGCCTGAGATAGCCCACGCGCTCGGCGAGTTGACGGGTTTCGTTTGCAGTCGGCGGTGTACCATGTACAAAACAGAACCCGAAGTGTTCGATGGCGCCGAGCCATCTCAGCAAACCATCGTCGCTGCTCATCACAGCGTCGTACGCGACTCGCGGAATGTTCTCTGCTACGGTGGCGTCCCAAAGTTCTGGTTTACGAACCGCGTGTACGGCGGTGGCAAATTCTCCATCCAGCAAATCGACCGGATACCGGCTCCTGTGACCATCTGGATGCCATATGACGCCTACAGAGTTCCCGTTGTCACTGAGCTCCGCACGCGCTGCTGAGATATTCTGCGGTAGTTGGAATGTATTCACCAACCGTTGTCGCGTTTCTGGGTGTACACACTCAGCACATTGGCAATGGTCACGCAACCATAGCCAGGGTATCGGAGCGGATCGTGTGACATCGCTCCACACGAGGATTAACCCCTCTTCTGCGATCTGTACTGAAGCGAGCTGCTTGCTCATTCGTGCAGTAATCGCGCCCTCTTCAAGTGTATTTTTGGCGCAGCAACTTTTTGTCGATTTTGCCGACGCTCGTTTTTGCGATCTGTTCAACGAATTGCACCCGGTCGGGGACGGCCCATTGCGAGATGACACCTTTGTCTGCCTGGCCCTTCACAAGATCTTTTATGTCGTCCTCAGTGACACCGTTCTCATGATCGGGGTTTGGCACGACCAGGGCCATCGGCCGTTCACCCCACTTCTCATCCGGTACCCCGATTGCGGCGACCTCACTGACTCCGGGATGCTGTGAAATGATATCTTCCAGTGTCAGTGAAGAAATCCACTCGCCGCCGGATTTGATCACATCCTTGATACGATCGGTTACCTTGAGATAACCATCGGCATCGATATTACCGATGTCGCCTGTGTGAAGATAACCGCCTTGCCAGAGCTTTTCGGAAGCATCAGGATTTTTGAGGTAGGCCTGCGTTAACGCAGGCGCCCGCACCACCACCTCGCCAGCGGCTTCGCCGTCGTGCGGCACATCGTTCATGTCTTCGTCTACCACTCGCAGGTCGACCAAGGGCAAAGGACGCCCGGCCTTACAACGTATCACGAGCTGATCATTCGGGTCGGCTTCGAGCATACTAGCGTCAAGCTGCGCGAGCGTAAGCACGGGACCGGTCTCTGACAGGCCGTAGCCACCAAAGATGTCGATACCCAACTCCATGGCCCTTTTTGCCAGGCTCCGAGGAAGGGCAGAGCCGCCGATGACGACTTTCCAGCCTTTGAGGCTCGTCTCCTTGATTGCGGGGCTGCTTAAGAGCATATGAAGAATGGTTGGTACGCAGTGGGAGAAGGTGACGTTTTCACGCGCAATCGTCGCTAGCAGCTTTTCGGGAACGTAGCGACCGGGATATACCTGTTTTACCCCCATCACCGTCGCGACGTAAGGCATTCCCCATGCGTGTACATGAAACATCGGTGTAATGGGCATGTACACGTCGTCACGGTGAAACCTGGCGTGACCGCCGGCCGTTCCTAAGGCGGACATGGCACCCAGGGTGTGAATTACCAGTTGCCGATGGCTGTAGTACACGCCTTTTGGTTGACCAGTGGTTCCTGTGGTGTAGAAAGTCGTGGCACGGGTGTTTTCGTCAAAATCATCGAACTCGTAGTCGCCAGTACTAGCGGCCAACAGCTCTTCGTATTCAGCCACTAGGTCTATTGATACATCTGGTGGGTCGGTATCGTCCCTGAGCAGCACGAACTTTGCTCGCTTTTCCATGCGATTTGCAATCTGCTCAAGTACCGGCAGGAAATCAGTGTGCACGAGTATCACATCGTCCTCGGCGTGATTGATCGTGTACAGAATCTGCTCGGGTGACAAACGGATGTTTATGGTATGAAGCACAGCCCCGATCATAGGTATCGCAAAGAAACACTCCAGGTAGCGATGGCTGTCCCAATCCATCACCGCTACCGTGTCACCCGGTTTGATGCCAACGCCCGCCAGGCCCGCAGCAAGTTGCCCGATGCGCTGCCGCAGTGCCGTGTAGCTATAGCGATGTAAATCGGCATAAACGATCTCTTGGTCTGGCGAGTACGCTAGTGGGGTATAGAGCAGATGTTTGATCAGTAAGGGAAAGGTATAAGCGGACGGTGTGGGTTCGAGCGGAATGTTTGACATGTTTATGCCTCATTTTACGGTCTCGGTACAAAACCTAACGCAAAGACGCAGAAACGCAAAGGGGGTAAGGTTCTTTAATGCCAATAATTACCGATTCAAGGCATCTTTGCGTCTTAGCCGGCATCGACCGCTTCGTACGCTCGGACAAGGACGATTTCATCGCAGATCGGCGTTGCTCGCGCTGCGTGAAACACCACTCCAACGCAGGCTGGCCACATTGGAAATCGATCCGCGGCATCGCCTCATCGGTTACGTCACATCAGCGGGATACGCGCACCCATCGGCAGGATCCTCGCCATCGCGTGTCTAACAACAGAAAATGCCAGGCCCAACCCCGATTTGTCTGCTCGCATGGAGAAGAACAAATCAGTGCTTTCCGTGAATGGTTGTAGCAGCAATCGGAAGTGGCCCAGCAAGAATTCGACCTAGATGAAGGAGGGGGCAGGCTGCGAAAAAACAGCACCTGATGCACAGCAGTTCTGCAGACCCCGATTCTATTCGAATACACTTATTAAACCAGAGACGCTGTGCAGTACCGGGCTAGTCCGGATTGCGTTCCAGATCGCACAGAATAGTATGCCGCGGGCCGAAATAGCCTACCAGCAATAGCCGGTCATTGTTCCGGTCCTGACGAAACCAGTAGCGGAAGGACGTCAATTTTCCCTTAAAGTCGATGAAGGCGAAAGATCGTCGAATTTCGAGCTCATGGGTGGGATGGAATAACTTATCAAAATGCTTCCTAGCGGTGTGGATGCTCAAGTGGATGTAAGGGTTTTGGGTGATGTAGAAACTGAAACGCCCGTCAAAGAACAACCGATTGTTTGACCTGTCGATCAGAATACCTCCGTAATGGGCTTGCTCGGCATCGTAGGCTGGGCTTTTGTGAAAACAGATTCCGGAATACATGCCCGGTATGCGGTTGTGATCGAGCCCGGAGGACTGCAGGAATCGGTTCCATATTCTTTCCTGCCGCGGTCCACAGAATTTCTCGGAACAGACGCTAGTGGGAAGGCCAGTCACCAGGCTTGCGGCCGTAGAACCGGTAACCATCAGTAACACAAGCAGAGTAGATGCACGCTTCATCGCCTCTTAACCGGTAGTCGTTCGATTATCGACCCGGGGGTGCGCCTTGCAACCGTTAAGGTGGCTAACCGATTCGACTTAGCATGCAGGATCGTTACACCGGTCTCCTGTCGTTAATCACGGGCGCTGCGGCGGTGCTTGCGCAGCCGGATGGTGACTATCGAGAGAGTTACTCTCCACCGGAACGAGATGATACGGCATCTCGATCGGCGGTAGAGATCGGAAAGACACTTCCCGGTGAAATCACGAAACAGAAGTTGATTCCATTACACCTTCGGTGCGTCGTCTTTCCATCAGATTATCGAGCCAGTCCGGATCCATTTCGGGGACCGAGGAGAGCAGGAGATCAGTGTATTCGTGATGAGGGGGTGTGAACATTTCCTTGCACGGGCCTTGCTCGACGATACGACCCTGTAACATGACTAAAACCTCATCGGCAACAGCGCGGATTGTTGCCAGGTCGTGGGTAATAAACATATATGACAGATCCAGTTCTCGCTGTAACCGATCAAGAAGTTTCAGGATGCCTTCCGCGACAATCTGGTCTAGGGCTGAGGTCACTTCATCACAAATGATGAACTCAGGCTCCGCCGCCAACGCGCGCGCAATACAGATCCGCTGCTTCTGCCCCCCGGACAGTTCGCCGGGGAAACGGTCGATAAACTGACCGGGTTCCAGTTCAATCATGTCCAGAAGTTCGCATATGCGCTTTTCCAGCTTGTCTCCTTTCATCCCGAGATAAAATGACAGCGGTCGTCCAATAATTTCACGAATACGGTGCCGCGGATTCACCGCCGTATCAGCCATCTGATAAATCATTTGTGCATGACGCAGCTGATCCTTGGCGCGTTTTCGGTAGTCGCCTGGAAGCGCCTCCCCATCGACCAGAACCTGCCCCTGTTTCGGCGGCAGCAGCCCTGTGATTACCCGCGCCGCCGTACTCTTGCCACTACCGGATTCTCCCACCACCCCGATGGTCCGGCCGCGGTGTATTTCGAATGAAATATCATCCAGCACGGTGACGGGCCCGTAACCCGCCGTGACATGATCGACTTTGATCAGAGGCGACGGGTCAGTGGGTGCTCCGGGGGCTTGCTTGTGGAACGAACGAACGGCCCACAATGTTTTCGTGTAATCCTCTTGGGGATCGGACATCATCTTTTGGGTGTCGGCTTGTTCGACCAGCTCACCATAGCGAAGAACCATAATCCGATCCGCCATCTGCGCCACCACGGCAAGATCGTGAGTGATATAGATCGCTGCCGCGTTGAATTGATGGACGATGTCGCGGATGGTGACGAGCACCTCGATCTGGGTAGTGACGTCAAGAGCCGTGGTCGGCTCGTCGAATACTATGAGATCGGGACGGCAGGACAACGCCATTGCGGTCATGGCTCTTTGCAACTGTCCGCCTGAAACCTGGTGTGGGTAGCGAAACCCGATGTTATCAGGATCGGGGAGCAACAGCCGCCTGTAAAGGTCTTTTGCATCGGCTTCTGCTTCCGCTCTTGAACTTTTGCCATGCTCGACCGGTGTTTCGGAAAACTGTTCGATTAGTTTATGTGCCGGGTTGAACGCTGCGGCGGCGCTCTGCGCCACGTATGCAATACGAGCTCCGCGTAGTTTTCGCTTCTCTTCTTCGCTTGCCGACATCAGATCGATGCCGTCAAACACAATGGATCCACCGGAGATGCGGCAGCCGGGGCGCGCAAAGCCCATAGCCGCGAGACCCGCGGTTGATTTACCGGCACCCGACTCACCTATAAGGCCCAGCACCTCACCCCGGTGCAGGATTATGTCGATGCCCTTGACGATTTCGAGCCACTCGTCGTGGGTCTGGCCGTCGATACGCAGCCCACGCATTTCCAGCAGGACTTCGCCGTTTGCTTTATCCCTATTGTTAGTGCTCATCACGTAACCCGCTCGTTTTATGGAGGAACCAGTCCACGACGAAATTGACCGCTACTGTCAACAACGCGATCGCCGCCGCCGGCAACAGCGGGGTAGGGTCGCCATAGCTAATCAGGGTCGCATTGTCGCGCACCATGCTGCCCCAGTCCGCCGTCGGGGGTTGAATTCCGAGGCCGAGAAAACTGAGCGCAGCGATGGTCAGAAAAACGAAGCAGAAGCGTAAGCCGAACTCCGCCACCAGCGGTGGCATGATGTTCGGCAGCACCTCGCGGATGGTTATCCAGCCGACGCCTTCGCCGCGAAGACGGGCCGCTTCGACGTAATCCATCACCACCACATTTAGACTTACGGCCCGGGAAAGCCGGAATACGCGGGTCGAATCCAGCACCGCGATGACGACTATCAGAGTCGGGATGGAGGTGCCGAAGATCGTGAGCAGCAGCAGTGCGAAAATCAAAGCCGGAATCGCCATGAGGATGTCGACGACTCGGCTGAAGGCCTGATCGATCCAACCGCCGAGTGCTGCCGCGAGGATGCCACTGATCCCACCGATAAGGAACGCCAGACAGGTGGTGACAAAGGCAATGCCGACCGTGTTTCGCGCGCCATACAACAATCGGGTCAGCATGTCGCGACCCAGGTTGTCCGTGCCGAGGATGAACTGTCCCCCCTGGTCCCACCGGGGCTCGAATTCGGAGCCAACGATTTCCGACTCGCCAAAAGGCGTCAAGACCGGTGCGAACAGCGCTACGAACACGTAACCGAATATGACGATAAGCCCGAACTTGGCGCTCATGGGAGCTTTTTTCAGCTCGCGCCATGCATCGCTCAAGCGACGTTGTCTCGGCGGTGGCGGCGGAACCGCATCCGCTGTTTGAGCTATGCCCGTGTCGGTGGAATCGCTCATCTCGGGTGCAACAATCTAGGATTGGTGACGATGGACAGTATGTCCGCCGTCAGGTTGAGGAGGACGTAGGTCGCAGCGAAAATCAGACTGCAGGCCTGTACCACCGGGATGTCGCGTTTCTGCACGGAATCGACAATCAGCTGACCGAGTCCCGGATAGACGAACACCACTTCAACCACAACGACACCGACGATCAGGTAGGCAAGATTGATCACGATGACATTGACAATGGGTGCCCAGGCATTGGGCAGCGCATGCTGCACAATGACGCGTGAACGTGACAAGCCCTTGAGATTCGCCATTTCAATATATGGGCTCGCGAGCAG